>NZ_DATBVQ010000162.1:0-25029 GCF_036515215.1 Flavobacterium sp. | reverse complement strand
CCTCAGCTACCTGCTGGGCGAAACTCTTTCCTATGTTTCCTCCCAATCCGACGTTCAGTCCAGCCGATTTCAACAAATGATAGACTAACATCGTCGTAGTCGTCTTTCCGTTACTTCCCGTTATCCCAATCGTGATGGCTTTTGTAAAAGGGGCGGCAAATTCTATTTCAGAAATTACGGGAATGCCTTTTTCTATAAGCTTTTTAACGATAGGAGCTTTCTCGGGAATACCAGGGCTTTTCATCACCACATCTGCATTCAGAATTAATTCCTCCGTGTGCCTTTCCTCTTCCCAAGTGATACCATTACTTGTAAGAACTTCTTTGTAATTATCTTTTATTTTTCCAAAATCAGACACAAAAACATCATATCCTTTTTCTTTTCCGAGAATGGCCGTACCCACTCCACTTTCTCCTCCGCCTAATACAACTAGCCTCATGTTATCTTAATTTTAGAGTAACAATTGAAAGTATCGCCAACATTATGGCAACAATCCAAAATCGCGTTACGATTTTACTTTCATGATAGCCTCTCTTTTGATAATGATGATGTAAGGGAGCCATCAGAAAAATTCTTTTGCCTTCGCCAAAGCGTTTTTTGGTGTATTTAAAATAGCTGACTTGCAATACCACCGATAGGTTTTCGACTAAAAAAATACCGCACAACAATGGAATCAACAATTCTTTACGAACTGCAATTGCCAGTACCGCTATAACACCTCCGATAGTTAAACTTCCCGTGTCCCCCATAAATACGGATGCAGGGTAAGAATTGTACCAAAGAAATCCGATCAACGCACCAACGAATGCCGCTATAAATACAGTCATTTCACCCGAATTGGGGATGTACATAATATTTAAATAATTAGAAAAAATTATATTACCGGAAACGAATGTAAAAATCCCCAACGCCAGCACGGATATTGCCGAGGTACCTGCCGCGAGACCATCAATTCCGTCAGTTAAATTGGCCCCGTTTGAAACTGCCGTTATAATAAAAATCACAACCGGGATAAAAATCAGCCATGCCAATTTTTGATAACCTTCGCCCGTCCACGCCAACAACTCTGCATAATCGAACTCATTGTTCTTGAAAAAGGGGATTGTAGTTGCCGTTGATTTTTCTTCAACCGGACTTTGGGTTATCACATTTTCAGTATTGGGTCTAAAAATATCATTTTTACCCGTATCTGTTCTTACCGTGACATTTGGGCTAAAATAAAGGACTGTCCCCACGATCAAACCCAATCCTACTTGCCCAAAAACCTTAAAAATACCTTTTAATCCAGCTTTGTCTTTTTTGAAAATTTTGATATAATCATCAATAAACCCGATTGTCCCCATCCATAAGGTAGTAACGATCAACAAAACGATGTAAATATTATGCAATTTGGCAAACAACATAACAGGCAAAAGCGTAGCGAATATGATTATAAGCCCTCCCATGGTTGGCGTTCCCGCTTTCTCGTTTTGACCGGCTAAACCCAACTCGCGAACCGTCTCCCCCACTTGCTGATTGCGTAAAAAATTTATGATTCTCTTACCGAAAACAGTAGACAACAAAAGGGACAATAGAAAAGCTAGTGCCGATCTAAAGGTGATGTATTGAAAAACTCCCGCTCCGGAAACATTCAATGTTTTATCTAAATATTCAAATAAATAATACAGCATATTTTCACTATTTATGAAGTTGTTCTAATATCTCTTTTACTATTTTCATGTCATCAAAGTCACTGCGAACACCGTTGATTTCCTGATAAGTCTCATGCCCTTTACCCGCGATTATGATGATGTCGTTTGGCTGCGCCAGTTGGCAAGCCGTTTTTATCGCCTGTCTTCTGTCCGTAATAGACAAAACTTTTTTATAATTTTGAGCAACAATTCCTTGTTCCATCTCTGCGATGATAGCATCCGGATCCTCATTTCTTGGGTTATCGGACGTCAGGACCACTTTGTCGCTCAATTCAGAAGCAATGCCGGCCATAATTGGGCGTTTCGTCTTATCCCTATTACCGCCGCAACCCACTACGGTGATCAGCTGTTCGTTTTTATTCCTAATGTCATTTATGGTTTTCAACACGTTTTCAAGCGCGTCTGGTGTATGGGCATAATCCACGATAGCCGTTATGTTTGTAGCGGAAACGATGTACTGAAACCTTCCGGAAACACTTTCCAGTTCTGACAACAGTCGGAGCGTTTCCAAACTATCTAATCCAAGTTCGATGGCCGTTCCGTATATAGCCAAAACATTGTAAGCATTGAAAGTCCCAATCAGTTTTACCCAAACTTCATTTCCGTCAATTTTCAACAACAAACCTGACAATTGGTTTTCAAGAATCTGAGCCCTGTAATCGGCATACGATTTTAGGGCATAAGTGCGCTTTTTTGCCGCCGTGTTTTGCAACATTACCGCGCCGTTTTTATCGTCAATATTACATAAGGCGAAAGCCGTTTTTGGAAGATTGTCGAAAAACGATTTTTTCACATCTCTGTATTCTGCAAAAGTGGGATGATAGTCCAAATGATCGTGAGACAAATTGGTAAAAACACCACCAACAAAATGCAAGCCTTCCGTTCTTTTTTGATGAATTCCGTGCGAACTCACCTCCATAAAACAATATTCGACGCCTTCTTTGATCATTTCACTCAAATAATGATTGATTGTGATTGAATCTGGCGTTGTGTGCGTTGCTTTAAATTCTTTATCATCAACTAAAATTTTCACTGTGGATAGCAATCCTACTTTGAAACCTGCCTTTTTGAATAGCTGGTATAAAAGCGAAGCTATAGTTGTTTTTCCGTTCGTTCCGGTTATCCCGATAAGCTTTAAATCTTTTGAAGGATCACCAAAAAAGTTGGCCGCCATGAAAGCAAGCGCCTTATTGGTGTCTTTCACTTGTATGTAAGTGACTCCCTTTTCGAATGTCGCCGGAAAAGTGTCACAAACAATTGCGATAGCACCAAGTGCTATGGCCTTTTGAATATAATCATGACCGTCAGAAATAGAACCGCGAATGGCAACAAAAACATCGCCTTTCTCTATTTTTCTGGAATCAAATTCGATTTTTCCAATAGCGACGCTTGTCGAACCATTAATGGATTCGATAGCTACTTTGTATAATATGTCCTTTAGTATAATCACAATAATTCGAGTGTTATAGTTGTGTTTTTTATTATATCCTGACCCGCCTGAAGCGATTGTGTTTTTACCTTACCCATTCCCATTGCCTTGACTTTTATTCCTAAATTTTCTAATAGGGCAATCGCATCCATTCCGGGCATCCCTTTGACATTTGGGACAAATCGTTGTTGTTTTTGCAATCGGGCGAAGTACTCATTATAATTACTTTCCTGTTTAGGAATTTTTTTGTTCAAATTTTTAATTTCATTTGTTGAAGGCACGTCTGTGAATATCTTTTGCGCTATTCTTTTAAAAACTGGCCCCGCAACACCGGCTCCATAAAAATCACCCTTAGCAGTGCTTGGTTTATGAACCACTACTATACAAGAATACTTAGGTTTATCAGCCGGAAAATACCCCACGAAAGAAGACGCATAATACATTGAAGTACCGTCTCTTTTTCCATAATTTACTTGAGCTGTACCTGTTTTGCCGGCCATAGAAAAATCTTTAGAATACAATTTAGAAGCAGTTCCTTTTTTAACTACGTTAGCCAGAACCGCTTTAAGCTTTTTTATTGTTTCAGGTGAACAAACTCTAGGGTTGATTACTTCTTTTTCAACCTTTATAATCGTTTTATTCCATTCTTTAATTTCTGAAATAAATTGAGGTTTCACCATCACACCATTATTTGCCACAGCATTATAAAATGTTAAAGTTTGCATTGGTGTAACAGATACTCCATAACCAAAAGCCATCCAAGGAAGAGAGATATTATTCCAATGCTTGTCTGTAGGTTGAGGAATAAAAGGACGGCCTTCACCTTCAAAATCCATTTTCAATTTCTTGTTAAATCCCCAAGAGTTAACATGATTAACAAATCGAGATGGGCTGTCTTTATAATTATCATAAACAGCTTGAACCAATACCGTATTAGATGACAATTCAAAACCTCTAGCCAAAGATATTTTTCCGTAACCCCCTTTATGTGAATCGCGAACAGCCTTACCCGAATAACGAATTTCTCCACCAAAAGTGTTGTAAACAGTATTTGTATCTGCCACTTTATCTTCTAAAATAGCCATCATGTCAACTAATTTAAATGTAGATCCAGGTTCATGAGACTCCGCGACAGCATAATTTGTGGTCTCATAATAAGTTCCGTCACTAGCTCTCCCTAAGTTCGCGATAGCCTTTACCTGACCTGTTTCAGTCTCCATAACAACTACGCAGCCATGATCCGCCTCGTACTCTTGCAATTGTTTTAACAAAGCATGGTGCGCAATATCCTGGATATATACATCAATAGTCGATATTACATCATAACCATCCTGAGGATCAACTTCATTTACATCCCGAATTGGCTTCCATTGTCCTTTTGCAATTTTTTGTTTTAGAATTTTACCGTCTTTTCCATTCAGGTATTTTCTATATGCCCATTCAATTCCTTTACCGTCAAACTTATCTTCAGCAATTTCTCTTTCATAACCAATGGTTCGCTCTGCGATTTTACCTATCGGATGTTCCCTGATGGTTTTTTGCTCTACAATAATTCCGCCTTTGTAAGCTCCTAATTTAAACAAAGGAAATCCCTTGATTTTTATGTAGTCTGTATAACTTAAGCCGCGAGCAATTAAATAATATCTATTATTATTGGCCCTAGCTTTTCTAAGTTCGTTTTGATAAAAACCACTTGACTTACCCAAAACCGTAGCCAGGGAATCGGACAATGCTTGCACGTTTTTTTCGAAATTCTCTACTTTTGGAGCAAGAGCATCAAATCTTATAGTATAATTAGGTATTGAAGTGGCCAATAAACTTCCGTCTGCCGAATAGATATTCCCTTTATTTGCAGGAATAACAAAATTCTTAACCGTTCTTTCTTTAGCTAATTTTCTATAATAATCCCCTTCGACCCACTGTATGTTTGTCAATTTCACGGCAATCGCGATCGCAATCAAAAAGATAGCAAAAGCAACCAGGTAGATTCTATATGATATGTGTTTATCTTCTACTGCCATAATTTTTCAAGAAAACTTTTTTCTTCTTTTTTTATTACTTTAATTTTTACTGGAGGAACAGTCGATGGGAAAATCTCTTTTTCGATCATCTTTTGGGAAACGGTCGATTCCATCTTCAACTTCATCAGCTGAGAACGTCTGTCGACGAATTCGGATCGCAATTCTTTTACTTCGTTTGTCAGTGCGGCAATCCTAAATACTTTCTGTTCGTAATGCTGCGTGTTGGCAATCATGATTATTGCCAAAAGAATAAGAAAAACAATAAAACGCCAGTTTTTTATAGCATCATCATCTATAAGAAATCGCGCTTTCAATATGTTGGTAAAACCGTTTTTCATTTGCCGTCTCCCCGACCCTCAAAATAGAAGGAGCCGAGATATTTAAAGTTAGTATCTGTAATTCCGCTTCAACCCTTGCCCACTGGAATGGGGCTATTTCTTTTCGGCTATTCTTAATTTAGCGCTTCGCGCTCTATTATTTAGTTTTATCTCTTCTTTGTCAGGAACGATCAATTTTCCGATAGTTTTAAATGGAACCGAATAATTACCGAAAAAATCGCGTTCCGGTTCCCCCTCAAACATTCCGTTCTTCATAAATCGCTTTACCAGCCTGTCTTCCAATGAATGATATGAAATAACACTCAATCTTCCGCTTGGATTTAATATCTCCAGAGACTGCTCAAGAAACTCCTTTAGAACGTCCATTTCTTGGTTCACTTCAATTCGAATGGCCTGATAGATTTGAGCCAATATTTTATTCCGAACTCTTTCCGGTAAAAATTTAGCCAAAATCTCTTTTAATTCATCAGTTGTTTTGATCGGTTGTTCTTCTCTCGCCGCTACAATTGTCCTTGCTAAGACTGGAGCATTTTTCAATTCCCCATAGTCCAAGAACACTCTTTTCAAATTTGCCTCATCGTATTCATTGACTACCCTATAAGCATTCAAATCGTTTTTTTGACTCATCCTCATATCCAATTCGGCGTCAAAGCGAGTTGAAAACCCTCTCTCGGGAACATCAAATTGATGGGAAGAAACACCCAAATCAGCTAAAATTCCGTCGACACTTTTTACACCATAAAAGCGCAAGAAACGTTTGATATATCTAAAGTTCTCATTAATAAGAACAAATCTTTCGTCCGGTAAAGCATTAGCTAACGCATCCTCGTCCTGATCAAAAGCGAACAGCTTCCCGTCTGGCCCTAATCTGCTTAAAATCTCCTTCGAATGCCCACCTCCGCCGAAGGTTACATCCACATAAATGCCATCAGGCTTAATATTCAAGCCATTCACTGATTCCTTTAGCAAAACCGGATTATGATATTCCATTGTCGTCGTCATTTATATTTCCCATTACTTCTTCCGCCAAATCGGCAAAATCTACATCTTCACCATTTATCGATTTTTCATACAAATCCTTATCCCATATCTCAACTATATTTACCGCCGAAGAAAAAACAATGTCTTTGGATATGCTTGCAAAAGAAACCAGATCTTTAGAAACCAATAATCTACCCAAGGCATCTATCTCCACCATCTTCACGCCAGCCGTAAACCTGCGTATAAAATCATTATTTTTCTTTACAAATCGATTAAGCTTGTTGATTTTTATCATCATCAGATCCCATTCGGCCATAGGATACAACTCCAGACAGGGCTGAAACACAGAACGTTTCAAGACGAAACCGTCTTGTAGCGAAAGGACCAGCTGCTTTTTTAAAGGCGCCGGCAACAGCATCCTTCCTTTGGCATCTACCTTACATTCATATGTTCCGACTATTGTTATCAAGAGAGTTTCCTTTTAGATGAACTAAAGCAAAAATATGAAAAATATTACCACTATTCACCACTACTTACCACTTTGTTGATAAGTTTACCCACTTTTGACGAAACCCCCTTAATTTTTGGACTATCAGACTGTTAGCTACTTTATAAATTACGACAAAGAATCTTCAAACTAAAGAAAAAGCGCGTCGATTATACGCAAGGTTTTAACACCTAAAACCATTTATTTGCAATAATGATTATAACGAAAAGCAGACATTTGCCATTTTGAAAATTTAATTGAAAACAAAAACAATAAAAAAAGGCGCAATAATCTTAAAAACTGTATGCAAAAATTCTTTTTAATTTATTAAATCATATATTTGTGAAAATTGAAAATCCGCATTCAAAAACATGGAAAAAAATTATAAGAAAGAAGGTAAATACAGCTATTATGAAGCTGGAGAAGGAACGCCAATTGTTATCTTGCATGGCCTAATGGGAGGCCTAAGTAATTTTGACGCCGTTGCCAGTTATTTTTCTGAAAAAGGATACAAAATTGTCATCCCAGATTTGCCTATATATACCCAAAACATTTTAAAAACTAATGTCAAAAATTTCGCCAAATACGTTAAAGACTTTATCACTTTCAAAGGTTTCGAAAGGGTAATACTTTTAGGGAATTCCTTAGGAGGCCATATTGCTTTATATCATACTAAAATGTATCCTGAAAAAGTTGCGGGACTTGTAATAACAGGTAGTTCAGGATTGTATGAAAGCGCCATGGGCGACAGCTATCCAAAAAGAGGCGATTACGAATACATAAAGAAAAAAGCTGAGGACGTATTTTACGACCCAAAGATCGCAACACCGGAACTTATTGATGAAGTATATGCTTCGGTAAACGATAGAATAAAACTGATAAAAACGCTAACCATCGCCAAGAGCGCCATTCGTCACAACATGGCAAAAGACCTACCTAAAATGCACGTTCAAACATGTATTATATGGGGAAAGAATGATAAAGTCACGCCTCCAGATGTTGCGGAAGAATTCAATAAATTACTACCCAACTCCACATTATACTGGATAGACAAATGTGGCCATGCCGCGATGATGGAGCAGCCTGAAGAATTTAATCGTCTACTGGAAGACTGGTTAAGCCACACCCATTTAAAAGCACACTAATCCTGAAAGGATTAATTTACACCTAGAAAAAATGAAAATTAATACCGCCGAATTTGTAATTAGCAATTCTGACGTCTCCAAATGTCCAAAGGACTTTTTGCCAGAATATGCTTTTATTGGCCGATCAAACGTTGGGAAGTCGTCATTGATCAATATGTTGACCAACCACAAAAAGCTCGCGAAGACCTCTGGAAGGCCCGGAAAAACGCAGCTAATTAATCATTTCCTAATAAACAACAATTGGTTTTTAGTCGATTTGCCAGGATATGGTTATGCTAAAGTGTCCAAAAAAACCAAATCCGTTTTTCAGCAATTCATTACGGACTATTTCGAAACTCGCGAACAGTTGGTTTGCGCTTTTGTTTTAATAGACATTCGCCATGAGGCACAAGCAATCGATATTGAATTTATGGGATATATGGGAGAGAGCGAAATCCCTTTCTGTATTATCTTTACCAAAGCAGACAAAATCAGCAAAGTCAAAATTGATTCCCATATTGCGGCTTATAAAAAGAATATGTTCGCGAATAACTGGGCAGAAATGCCTCATTATTTTGTGACATCAGCTACTGAAT
This sequence comes from Flavobacterium sp., assembly GCF_036515215.1. Classification (GTDB taxonomy): domain Bacteria; phylum Bacteroidota; class Bacteroidia; order Flavobacteriales; family Flavobacteriaceae; genus Flavobacterium. Next base: position 16,362 of record NZ_DATBVQ010000162.1, on the reverse strand, counting down.
CTATAGGAAAAGAAGAACTGCTGAGCTATATCGAGGAGGTAAACCAAGAGGTTTTCAAAAACAATAATCAGTTTTAAAAAATTCTCTCTTCGCATCTTAATATAAAAAATCCCAAAACTAAAATTTCAGTTTTGGGATTTTTTATATTAAGTAATCAACCTGATTTATTTTTTCAATTCCAGCTTTTCAGCAAAATACTCACAGAATTGCTTCATTGTATCGGTCATCTTTTCGTCTCCGGTTGCACGATAAAAAGTATCCGACATCGTAACCAAAGTCTGATGAAAGAATATCTTCATTTCATCGACAGGCATTTCTTTTGTCCATAAATCGATACGCAAACTTTCCTTTTTATTACTGTCCCAAACCGATAGCATAACCGCCTTAGCTTCTTCCAGTTCAACACCTCCGTCTTTTGCGGACCATAATAATTTTTCCGGAACTTGGTTTTCATCTAATTCTACAAGAATCTTAATTTCTGATTTGTTTTTATCTGACATTACTTTTTAGGTTTGTATTTTGATTTTTCAAATATTTCTTTAACATTCGTATTTAATAACTGTTGCAAAGATACTTTATTGTTTTCCATATACGAGCGAACAATTTGCCATCCCACCCAAGCACCAACTCGACCTGGCGATTCGTTGTCAATTTCCAAATAAAATTTGGAAAAAGGGGCCATATTTATAAAACGTGGAATTAGCTTTTGATCGTCACTGTAAAGCAATTCTTTTTCGATGAAATAACGCCACATATAACTCTCGTTTTCTTGGCACCATTTTATCTGCTCCGCCGTGTAACCCATCTTATCGGCGTCGCCATAGTCCGGCAACAACTTGTCTTTCAGATACAACTCCTTACCCGCATAAATCATATTGGAAAGCAAGCTCTTATTTTGATTGGGAGCTGTTTTAAATTTAAAAAAACTGGAGACAACATCCGGCATAATTTGCCTCTGTTCAAAATTCTGCTTAATGTATTCCGGAAACTGATAAAACTTATGCTCTTTGCCTAAATACATTTCGAGAGAAACGATGACCAGGCTATCGGCATATATGACCTTATTATTATAATCCATTTCCGAGATTACCGTAATTACCTTTGGTGTTTTTGTTTCAGGGAAATAATATTTAATGTGCTTAAAAAGGCCTACAAACTGACTTTGCACAGGATCAAAATTCGCATATTTTTTCTGAACTTCGCCATACAGCTCTTGCCACAATGGATCCTGCATCTTATTTAACCAAACGGCATCTTCATTTCCCGCAGGAAAAAAAAAGGGATATTCCTTTTTCACCTTATTCAAATCTTCGGGTTGGGTTTCGAAAAATATTTTGTCAAAACGCTCCACCTTTATTTCCACAGGCATTTCAGCAATTGCTTTTTCAATTTTATTTTTTTGCCCGCAAGACAAAATAAATAAACTTAGAACACTCGAAACTAGGTATATTTTCATTTTTTTTAATTAAATTTGCCTAAGAAAAATCACTCAAAATAGCAGGCTACATATTGCTTTGCAAATATACATTCCTCCTTGTTAAAAGTTAAACTATTATGACTAAAAAAAACACGATACAAGTTGAAAAAGTGAATGCTCAAATTGTTAACTGGCTAAAAACCTATGCGGAAAACGCGAAAGTTAACGGATTTGTTATTGGAATCTCAGGAGGGGTTGATTCAGCCGTTACTTCCACATTGTGTGCGCAAACAGGTTTGTCTGTTTTATGCGTAGAAATGCCCATTCATCAGCACGAAAGCCATGTAAGTCGTGGACGCGAACATATCGCCCAATTAAAGAAAAGATTCCCTAATGTAACGAATACCCAGGCAGATTTAACTTCAGTTTTTGAAGCCTTCAAAAAAGAAGTCCCTACTGACTTTGAGGAAAGCAAACTACATCTGACTCTGGCAAACACCAGAGCACGCCTCCGGATGACGACTTTATATTATTTTGCCGGCGTTCATGGTTTACTCGTTGCGGGAACCGGAAATAAGGTGGAAGATTTCGGGGTTGGATTTTACACAAAATACGGAGATGGCGGAGTGGATTTAAGCCCAATTGCAGATTTGATGAAATCCGAAGTCTTTTTATTGGCCGCATACCTAAATGTTCCGGATTCGATTCTGAAAGCGGCTCCATCGGACGGTCTGTTTGGCGACGAAAAAACAGACGAGCAACAACTGGGTGCCAATTACGATGAATTAGAATGGGCAATGCTCGAAGATGAAGCGGGAAAAACAGCAGATGATTTTACAGGAAGACAAAAAATAGTCTTCGAAATTTACAAATGTTTAAACAAAACTAACCAACACAAAATGAGAGAGATACCGGTTTGTTTAGTTAATCGGGATTAATTGCATTTTATCCAGAAAATTAGTAATAATGTTTTTTTATTGCTAAATTTATTATATCATTTTGACAGATAACTCTTAAAATTAAGAATTATGATTAAAGTTTGTTTAGCCGATAATTATCCGGTCGTGCATTTTGGAGTGAAATCTTATTTTAAAGATCATGCCGACATATCAATAGTTGCCAATGTTGGTAATTTCCTGATGATTCGCGATATACTCCTAACTAAGGACATAGACGTTTTAATATTAGATTTGGAGCTGGAAGGTCTTTCCAGTATTTTTGAAGTCAAGTCAATTTTGAAAACTTTTCCGAAAACTAAAATTATTATTTTTAGTGGTCTTTCGGAGCAAATTTATGCGCCGAATGCCATTAAAGCGGGTGTCTCAGGATTTGTGCACAAAAAAGAAAAACTGGAAACTTTAGGTCAATCTATTGTAAAAGTCAATCAGGGGAAGATTATCATGAATGAAACCGTGAAAAAGAACCTTGCCTTAATTGCAAAACAAAGCAAGAGCGAACGCCTGTATCGAAAATTATCCAATCGCGAAGTGGAAGTGCTGCGTTATTTAAGTGCAGGAAAAAAGAATCACGAAATCGCCGAGATCCTCAACCTTAATGAAAAAACAATCAGCACCTACAAATTGCGATTGTTAACAAAACTGAATGTGACCAATTTGGTTGACTTAGTTGAGAAAGCGAAAAAACTCGAAATCGTTTAGTAATTTCTAAATAGCCGATTGCCGTAGATAAATACTCCATATCCTTGAACAAGGTTCAGAGATATGGAGTATTTATTTTAATGATAACGAACCACAACCCTACCTAATTTTTTTGAAAATTTACCTCGGAGTTCAATATAGCTCATCACCATGGACAATGATTCCATATTATCTGCGCCGGGTTCATTTGAGAGCGCGTTCTTTAAATTTTCAATAATTTCACTAATCAAAAACCATCTTAAGGTAAACAAAGTGTCTGACACTCCCTGATTTAAGGTTTCTTCAATAGTTTTTGGAAATATATTCTGTCCTATCCAGTCATGCAATACATATTTTTCATCTTCCATCATTATCGTAGTCACTTCTTGCGGAACACCGGACTGTAAATGATTGATATACTTCTCTACTCCTGAATTCTCATTCTGAAGATAGTAATTAATTAAATCTTCATATATAGCCTTAAAAGTTGGACTTGCAAACTCCACTTCATCCTCCTGCAAACTCAAAAATATCTTTTGGAAAACCTTCAATTCTTTGAATTCCGTAACTTCAATAATTTCCCCTTCTCCGTCAGACTTCATTAAGATTTCCTCGAAATTTTCAGTTCTATTGCCATACAGCAAAAGAATCCTGATTATTTCACGTTCCACATTAGCTAGTACATCGACTTTTTCGACAGCCTCAAGATTTTCATTTTTTATTACTTCAAACGATTTTTGTTCCGTCTTTTGTTTTTTTCCTACCTCAGCGACATCTTTCTGAACTAATTGTGCCAAAGTGCTCACCAACACTTGTTCCGAAATGTCCATAATCCTGGAACATTCCTGGATGTAAATTTCCCTTTGGATTCTGTCCGGTATTTTAGAAATACTCAATACCATATCCCGAATCAAATCGGCTTTCTTAATAGGGTCATTCTTCGCCTCATTCATCAAAAGAGAAGCCTTGAACTGTATAAAATCTTTGGCATTATTCTCTAAATAAGCCACTAAATCATCATAAGATGTTTTTTTGGCAAAACTATCAGGGTCTTCACCATCAGGAAAAGTGCAGACCTTCACATTCATTCCTTCTTCCAGAATCAAATCAATTCCTCTCAGCGAAGCCCGGAGACCGGCCGCATCACCATCAAAAAGGACGGTAATATTCTTAGTCAATCGGTTGACTAATCGGATTTGATCCGGCGTCAATGCTGTCCCGGACGAAGCAACCACGTTTTCAATTCCGGACTGATTGAACTGAATAACATCTGTATAACCTTCAACCAAGTAACAATTATTTAGTTTGGCAATGGATTGTTTGGCTTGAAAAATCCCGTAAAGGACTTTACTTTTATGGTAAATGTCACTTTCTGGCGAATTCAGGTATTTTGCCGATTTTTTGTCATTTGTAAGTATTCTACCTCCAAAACCAAGCACCCTTCCGGACATGCTTTGTATGGGAAACATCACACGGTTTTTGAAACGATCAAACGGCCTGTCCTCTCGTGCAATAGTTAAACCCGTACTTTCCAGATATTCCAACTTATAGCCCCTACCTAACGCCTCCTTTGTAAAAGCGTCCCAAGATTCAGGGGAATAACCTAGACTGAATTTTTTAATGGTATCACTGGTGAATCCTCTTTCCTTAAAATAAGATAATCCTATAGCCTTACCTTCTTCAGAGTTCAAAAGCGTATTATGGAAATAACTTTTTGCAAATTCAGAAACCAAATACATGCTTTCACGAACATCAGTATTGGCTTTTTCCTGGTCAGTTTGCTCCGTTTCCTCTATTTCTATATTGTATTTTTTGGCTAAATAACGGATAGCTTCCGGATATGTAAAATGCTCGTGCTCCATTAGAAAAGCGACCGAGTTTCCGCCCTTGCCAGTACTAAAATCCTTCCATATTTGTTTAACGGGCGAAACCATAAATGAAGGCGAACGCTCATCAGAAAACGGACTCAATCCTTTAAAGTTACTTCCGGCCCTTTTCAATTGCACAAAATCACCAATAACCTCCTCTACTCGAGCAGTTTCGAAAACAGTATCTATAGTCGCTTTTGAAATCATTTTTTAGTGGGAAAGTCACAAATATACAAAGTATTTTTGCATCGAATTAGATAAAACTTAGATAATAAAACTGCAACAGAATAGCGCTACTTCTTTCTTTCAATAACGTAATTCACCATTAAGATTAGGGCATCTTTGAATTCAGAATTGGGATAATTGTCCAACAGTAAAAGGGCTTCCTGTTGGAATTCGACCATCTTACTCTCGGCGTAAGACAAACCATTATTGTCTTTAACGAAAGCGATCACTTCTTTTACACGCTTCTTGTCTTTATTGTGGTTCTTTATGGAATTGATTAGCCAGCTTTTTTCTTTTGAGGTACAAGTGTTCAAAACATGAATAAGCGGCAATGTCATTTTTTGTTCCTTAATGTCTATTCCTGTGGGTTTCCCGATTGCGTCCTCCGAATAGTCGAACAAGTCATCTTTGATTTGGAAAGCCATTCCTATGAGCTCGCCAAATTTGCGCATGTTCTCGACTTGATCCTTATCTTCAATAACCGATTTGGCACCAAGAGCACAGCAGGCAGCGATAAGAGTCGCCGTCTTTTTCCGAATTATTTGGTAGTAAATATCCTCAGTGATGTCCAGTCTTCGTGCTTTTTCAATTTGAAGCAGTTCACCTTCGCTCATTTCGCGAACGGCAACCGAAATGATTTTAAGCAAATCGAAATCTCCATTATCTATGGAAAGCAACAGTCCTTTCGAGAGCAAATAATCACCTACAAGCACCGCAATTTTGTTTTTCCAAAGCGCATTTATGGAGAAAAAACCTCTTCTTCGATTGCTGTCATCGACCACATCATCATGAACCAATGTTGCCGTATGAATCAACTCAATAACACAGGCCCCGCGATAGGTTCTTTCATTAACAATTCCTGAAGAAACCATTTTTGCTGTCAAAAAAACAAACATGGGACGCATTTGCTTCCCTTTTCGGTTTACGATGTAATACGTAATCCTATTCAGCAAAGCCACTTGTGAAGTCATCGACTCATAGAACTTTTTTTCAAAAAGTTCCATTTCTTTAAAGATGGGCTGTTTTATTTGGGAAGTGACGTTCATTTAGAATTCAAATATACCATTTTAAATAAAAACCGTTATCTATTTTGTCTAAGTATATTTATTTAATCCAATTCCCATTTGCAATCAATAAAAAAACTCAGTCAGCTTTATTTTGTAAGGCCGCTGTGTAAGGCATAAATCTTTGCGAAAAAAACCGAATGGAGCATTATTGACTTGGCGAGCGGCTGAATGTGATACGCCAGTTATGTCGTAAATGACTGGGGCACAGCTACAAAAACCTCTTTGGGAACATGGTTTTAATAAAAATTTTAAAAGGTTTAAAACAAAAAAAGGAGTTCAACATCTGAACTCCTTTTTTTACGCTTCTTTATTTGCCAATTGCCCGCAGGCAGCATCTATATCTTTACCACGACTTCGTCTCACCTTAACGACAATTCCGCTGGCTTCTAACGCTTTGATGTACGCATTGGTCGCTTCTTCGGAGGCCTGTTGAAACTCGCCGTCATCAATCGGGTTGTATTCGATCAAATTCACTTTGCAGGGAACATATTTGCAGAATTTCACTAATGCATCTATCGATTCCTTGTTGTCATTGATGTCTTTCCAAACCACGTATTCGTAGGAAACTTTGCTTTTGGTCTTTCTGTACCAATATTCCAAAGATTCGCGCAAATCAGCCAAAGGGAAATTAGCACTAAAAGGCATGATTCTGGCGCGAATTTCGTCAATGGCAGAATGCAGGGAAACCGCCAATTTGAATTTTACGTCATCATCGGCCAATTTTTTAATCATTTTTGGGACACCTGAAGTGGAAACCATAATTCGTTTAGGGGACATCCCCAGGCCTTCCGGCGAAATTATCATTTCGATGGCTTTCAACACATTGTTATAATTCATCAATGGTTCTCCCATACCCATAAACACGATATTAGATAAGGGATGATTGTGGTACAAACGACTTTCTTTGTCTATGGCGATCACCTGATCATAAATTTCGGCAGGCTCCAGATTTCTCATCCTTTTTAACCGCGCAGTCGCGCAAAAATTGCAATCCAAACTACAACCTACTTGGCTGGAAACACAAGCCGTTGTCCTGGTGTTGGTAGGAATCAAAACGGACTCCACCACTAAGCCATCATGCAAACGTACCGCATTCTTAACGGTTCCATCTTCAGAACGCTGCATCGTGTCCACCTTAATATGATTGATAACGAAATTACTCTCCAGCATCGCACGCGTTTCTTTGGAAATATTTGTCATGTCCTCAAAACTGTGTGCTCCCTTACTCCACAACCATTCATACACTTGATTCCCACGAAATGCTTTGTCACCGCTGGTTACAAAAAATTCACGTAATTGCTCTTTTGATACCGCTCGTATGTCTTTTTTTTCAATTTGCATGTTGCAAATTTAACGACTATTTGTTATATTTAATAATTATCTACGTAAATTCAATATCACAGAGGATTTCTATTTCTGTTTTCAAATTAAAATTTACTAGATAAAAACATTTTCGAAAAAAAATTCAGTATTAAATCTATATGGTTCTCATTTTTTAATGAAATTTTAATCACTCATATTTATCAAACATTACTCTCTTCCTTAGACACAAATTTGCCCATAGTTAATAGCGCATTTACATATTTTTAAAAAAATAGACCGACAAACCATCATTAACTTAATAAAAACTATGATGAAATCAAAAAACCTTACATCGACATTTTTGGCAATGGCTTTTTTCGGAATGCTATTTTCTGCAAATGGCCAAAAAAATTATGAATTAATTAAAGAACAAAATTTTTCCGTGTTCGGAACTTCAACATTACATGATTGGGAAATGACATCAACTGAAGGCACCGGTAACGCAAACTTTACCATTACCGATTCAAACTTGGAAGAGATTAACGGTATAACCATAAATATTTTATCCGAAACCCTAAAAAGCGATAAAGCCGCCATGGATAAGGTTGCCTACAAAACCTTAAAAACAAACAAATTCAAAACCATCGAATATGTATTGAAAACAGCTGAAAAAGTAAACGAAAACACTTGGAATTTAACCGGAACATTAACCATTGCTGGGGTCAGCAGAGAACTAAAAACGCAAGTTAAAACAGCGATAAGCGACGATATCGTTTCTTTGGAAGGCACTAACAGAATTACGTTTGAGGAGTACGGAATGACCCCGCCAAAAGCATTACTTGGAACAGTTAAAACAGGAAAAGAAATGGTGCTAAAATTCAACATTCACTTCAATTAAGTCAATCATGAAACGAATTTATCTTTTAGTTGCCGCCTTCTTAAGTTTAACCGCACTAACGGCACAAACTACTTTTCGGAAAATCCAAAATCTGATTCCACGCGACCAAAATGGGATAAATCAATTTGACGTAAAAAAAGACAGTGTGGGATTTAAAGGACTAAGTGTTGATCTAGGAGGCGCACTTGCATTGCAATTTCAAGGAGTGAAATCATTTAATGAGCAATCAAACTTAGCTGCTCCTATCGAAGGTTACAGATTAAATAATCTGGTAAATAATTTCAATTTACCTACCGCAAACATGACCATCGGTGCTCAGTTATATGACGGTGTCCGAGTAAATTTAGAGCTGTATTTGGCCTCGAGGCACCATAATGACACATGGGTAAAAGGAGGGTATTTGCAAATTGATAAATTAGATTTTATCAACAAGGATTTTTTAGCAGCGTTTATGCAATACGCGACCATCAAAATCGGGCAGATGGAAAACAACTATGGGGACGCGCATTTTAGAAGATCTGACAATGGAAGCACACTGGTCAATCCTTTTATAGGAAATAACATTATGGATGCCTTCATCACGGAAATGGGCGTCGAGTTTTATTACAACAGGAACGGATTTGTGAGCATGATAGGTCTCACTAACTCCAAATTAAATCAAAACGTCAAAGAAATAGTTCCAAGTTCTCCCACACAAAACACTACTATCAGCCCGACTATTTTAGCGAAAGTAGGTTTTGACAAACAAATTGATACCGATTTAAGAATGAGACTAACCGGTTCCTTATACCATGTTTCTAACATAAGTGGAAACTTGTACGGCTCTGACAGGGCAGGCAGCCGTTTTTATGGCGTGATGACTCACGCAGGATATACCGGCGTTTCAGGCACTGTAGCAGACAACTTTGACCCTGCAGTAAACAAAGACACCGGCAGATTCAATCCTGGATATGGGAATTGGGCCACTTCCTACATGATAAACCCTTTTGTAAAATACAAAGGCTTGGAATTCTTTGGGACACTGGAATTCACTTCCGGTGGGGATGCTAAAGGAAATGACGACACAAGAACCGTCAACCAATATGTCGGAGATGTTTTATACCGATTTGGGAATAAAGAAAATTTTTATATAGGAGCTAAATACAATGTCGTGACTGGCAAACTAAATAACGCTGACGCAAATGAAGTTACGGTAAATAGATTAGAAACTGGCGCGGGTTGGTTTTTTACTAAAAACATATTAACTAAAGTAGTTTATGTCGACCAAAATTATAATGATTTCAGCCAATTTACAGAAGGGAATCCTAATGATTTATATGGTGGTCGCTTTAATGGAGTCCTATTTGAAGCTGTAATTACATTCTGATGCTCAAGTTTCGACTCATTCGTAAAAATGGTGACCTTCCAAAAGTAAGTCGCCAGAATATTATTGATTTGATTTTGCATAGTAACTAACTTCCATGGCAAAAAGCTTCGAATAATCTCCCAAATTCTTCAATAAATTTACTTTTAAACTTCTTTTATTCCCGTTTTTTGATTTGTAACTTTGCCTCAATTAAAAAATTCAAAAATGCATTTCATTTCCCAAGAATTAGAAGATTATATCGAGCAACATTCCGGAAAAGAGCCCGAATTATTGGCGGCGTTAAACAAAGAAACCTATCAGAAAATATTGTTGCCCAGAATGTTGAGCGGGCATTTCCAAGGGCGCGTTTTAAGCATGTTATCCAAATTAATCAGACCATTAAATATTCTTGAGATTGGCACTTACACCGGATATTCCGCTTTGTGTTTGTGCGAAGGAATGCAAGAAAATGGAATGCTACACACCATTGATATCAAAGAAGAACTGGTTGATTTCCAGAGAAAACATTTTGACAAATCTCCTTGGGGCAAACAAATTGTACAGCATTTGGGCGAAGCCATCGAGATAATCCCAAATTTGGATCTGAAATTTGATTTGGTTTTTATCGATGCCGACAAGGAAAACTACATCAACTATTTTGAAATGATAGTCCCTAAAATGAACAAGGGCGGGATAATCTTGTCTGATAACGTGCTGTGGAGCGGAAAAGTCCTAGAACCGGCGAATCCTAAAGACGTTAGCACAAAAGTCCTTTTGGAGTATAACGAGCTATTGGCACATGACCCAAGGGTCGAGACTGTACTATTGCCCATTCGTGATGGATTAACGGTTAGCCGAGTTCTTTAGATTCAGTGTTCTTACCATTTTAGTTCTGGCTGCCTTAGCCCAGATGGAAATGGAAATCCTTCAGGATATAAATGGAATTTTTTCTAAACAAAAAAGAGCACCCAACGGAAGCTCCTTTATTGTTATTGAAAAAACCATTTTATACCGGAAGATTGAAATGGACAGCCGGAATAGCTCCTAGAAATTATAGCGGAAAATATTTCTTTTGTATGATTTGGTATATTTTATAAAACATAAATCCAGAAATAATCCCGAACAAGAAACCAGACAATATATCTACAGGATAATGCAGCCCAAGATAGATACGGCTATAAGCGAAGACCAACGGCCACAAAAAGAGCAGGTAAAAATGTTTGTAATAGCGATGTAAATTGCAATATATAAAGGTGGCCACAGCCATAGAGTTTGCGGCATGGCCGGAAAAGAAACTATAAGAGTCCCTGAACAGAACCACCCTAATAAAGGGGTTCACCTCCGGGTTGGCACAAGGCCGCAATCTTTGAAACCCGTTTTTGAACAAGTTCGTAATTTGATCCGTCCATGTCAATAAAACTGCTACAAACAGGAGTAAATACAGGGTTTGCTTTGTGCCTAATTTTTTGAAAATAAGATATAGTAACAACAAAAATAAAGGAAGCCAATTCAGCTGCTTCGTAATCATCAACCAAAGCCCATCATAGGGTGCGGAGCCCAAATTATTCAGGTAAATGAGCAAATCGGTATCTAGCGAGAGTATTTTTTCTATCACTACCTTTGACGTTTTACAGGTCCTGTAACGTCTTCAATATCTTCTTTTACCTTGTTCGCCTGCACAATCGAGTCTCCTAAAAGATCCTCTTTGGCTTTGCTAATTTGGGAATTGATGTTTCCGGTCATATCTGACAGGGACTTTGCGTCAAGTCCATTTGACTCGACTCCTTTTTGGATTTCACTTTTTATATCGTTGGTTGCATTTTTTAGTTGCGCCATTGCTTTACCCATAGTACGCGCTATTTCAGGCACTTTGTCAGAACCAAAAAGCATAAGCACAATAAACAAAATGAAAACCAACTCCCCTCCACCAATTCCAAACATATTTATATTTTTTTATTACGGCAAAGATACCAAATTTTGAATTCTTGCCTTTTAAATTATTCATAAAAAAAAGACTCTTAAAAAGAGTCTTTTTTTTATCTGTTACTTAATCAAATTTAGTTTTTAGCTCTTCCTTCGGCCAAGTGTTGTTGGTCACATCAATGTCTGCCGTTTCTAATTTTGGGTCAATTTGAATTTTTTTGATTGCTTTTTCAGTAGCGTACACTTTTTTGGCGGTATCATTGCTTTTTCTCCAAATTTGCGCTGGATATTTAAAGTTATCCAATGTCCCGTCTTCATAAGTGATTTCGACAAGAATAGGCATTAACATACCTCCCGGTTTGTTGAACTCAACTTCGTAGAAGTATTTTGGTGACTTTAAAGTACCTTTTTCCTCTGCAGTAAGCGTGCTCACGTAATCGGAAAGCAATTTTACATCCTCGATTTTTAAAGCTTTCTTTTGATTTGATTTCAACTCCGAATTGGACTCTTCTACTAAATAGACAAACGGCCCTTTATCAACTCCAAAACGCCCTCTTCTTACTTTCGCATCTTTAAGCGCAACAGTTGGCGTTTCAGAAACGTAATATTGTTTCACGTCATTAATACCGATGTCAACAAAATCAGTTGTGTAAAACCAACCTCTAAAAAACCAATCCAAATCTACGGCAGAAGCGTCTTCCATGGTTCTGAAGAAATCTTCCGGAGTCGGGTGTTTGAACTTCCAACGGTTAGCATAGACTTTAAAAGCATAATCAAACAACTCTCTACCCATGATAGTTTCGCGCAGGATATTCAATCCTGTGGCCGGTTTACCGTATGCATTATTACCGAATTGGATAATGCTTTCCGAGTTAGACATTATAGGTTCCAAGAATTTTTGATCTCCGCTCATGTAAGGAACTATGTTTTTGGCAGGACCACGTCTAGAAGGGAAGTTTGTCCCTAATTCTTGTTCGGCCATAAACTCCATAAAAGAGTTCAAGCCTTCATCCATCCATGTCCATTGACGCTCATCAGAATTTACAATCATTGGAAAAAAATTGTGTCCCACCTCGTGTATTACAACTCCCATCATTCCATTCTTGATTTGCTCGCTGGTCACCCCATTTGCATCTGGGCGGCCAAAATTCCAACAAATCATTGGATATTCCATTCCTTGGTCCTCTGCCGATACGGATACTGCTTTTGGATAAGGATAATCAAATGTATGTGAAGAGTAACTTTTTAAAGTATGCGCAACCGTTATTGTAGAGGTTTCTCCCCATAATGGGTTCGCTTCCTTAGGATAAACTGAAGCGGCCATTACTACCTTATCACTTAATTGAACTGCCATTGCATCATAGATAAATTTTCTTGATGTGGCAATCCCAAAATCCCTAACGTTTTTCGCGCTAAATTTCCACGTTTTTTTCTTGTCAGAAAAGCCTTTTTCACTGGCTTCCGCCTCAGCTTGAGTCACAATCACAACGGGCTTATCGAATGACTTCTGCGCCAATTCATATCTTTTTACCTGTTCAGGTGTAAAAACTTCACTCCTGTTCATCAACTCCCCTGTTGCTTCCATAACATGGTCGGCAGGTACAGTAATATTTACGTCAAAATCACCGAAAGGCAAAGCAAATTCTCCGCTTCCCCAAAACTGCATGTTTTGCCACCCTTCCACATCATTGTAAACTGCCATTCTAGGATAGAATTGAGCAATCACATACAATCTATTTCCTTCTTTTTCAAATAATTCGTAACCGGAACGGCCGCCGTCTTTCTGGTAATCATTGATATTGTACCACCACTTAATGGAGAATGACATTTTTGAATTTGGCTTCATAGGGGACGCCAAAGTGATTCTCATCATGGTTTGGTTTACTGTATAAGACATGGCATTGCCCTTAGCGTCTTTTACATACTCTATATTAAAGCCACGATCTAATCCTTTTTTCAAAAACTTGTCGGCAAATTTTGAAGCCGGAAAAGTCCGATTCATTTTTTCACTTTCCGATAAAGGAGATTCAGAATCTATGGCTGCCTGATTTTGATCCAATTGTATCCATAAATACTCAAGGCTATCTGGTGAATTATTGTAATAGGTAATGGTTTCTGAACCGCTTAATTTTGCTTTTTTATCGTCTAGCTCAATATCAATCTTGTAATCAGCTTGTTGTTGATAATAGGCAGGTCCTGGCGCACCAGATGCCGTGCGAAACATATTGGGCGTCGCCAATAAGTCATACATCTGATTAAATTTGTTGGCCTCGTACTTAGCTGTTTGTTTTGGTGTTGCGGTGGTTGTTTTTTCTTGCGCAAATAAAGCTACTGGAAGAATAAAAAATAAAATGATTTTTTTCATGGGTAGGATTAACTAATTAGTCCGTGAAAATACCATTTTTTACTATATTACCATTAATTTATCAGAATTTTAACATCTGTTTGGTCGAAGATTCCGTAAAAAGAAAACTTTGTTTCTCTCCCAATATAGTGAAGTGAGTTATGTTTTGTTGCTCTGAATTCCAATCAATTAATATGGCATTGTAGGTTTCCAAGGAATTAATTTTAGCAACCCCTTTTATACTTAAGTAACAAACAAGCACATCCCCTTCCAGCTCTTTGCTCAATAAAGCCATCGGACTGGGTTTTCCATTTATCTTAATTGTGAATTTTTCAGCAAGGTATTTTTTCAGCAAGGGCAATTCTTCAGGCGATTCCATATCTGTGCCTAGATGGAGTTTTTTATTGTATTTTTTTTCAAGTGCTTTGTCCAGATCGTCCACAAAAATCCTGGTTGTGATTTGAAGCATTTTTTTTTCAGGGGCATAATTCACTTGGTAAATACCCATGTAAAATTGATGAACAGTGAACGAGGTCAATACCACAAAAAGGAATCCGAAAAATAAGTAGCAGATTGTTTTCTTCATTTTTCAAAAGTAGTGATTCTTTTGTATTCTTTGTTTTTTGAAACAAGGAAATCGATCAATTGAAATTCATTATTTGGACCCATTAAACTTCTCGACCTGGAATCATTCTCACAAAAAACAAGAAAAAGCTTAATTTCATCGTCCTTCAATTTTAAGGTATTAGCGAAAAAAGAATAATTCAACCTGTTCAAGGCGAGCTCTGAAAAACTGGTGTCCTGATAAAAATCTACTTTTTCAGGATTGTTTTTCCTTAGTATTTTTAAAACATCTTTATAGATACGAACGAAGTCCATCCCGTTTTCAATGGTACCATCTGGCGGCATTAATCGGTTTTTAGGGGACGACTTCTCGTCATCAAAATATTCTCTGTCTACATACTTTTGGGTACCTCCAGATATTGGGTTCACCTCTTTTTTTGCCAAAATAAGCACCTCTGCTAATTCATTGGTAAAAACATCCATTTTTACAATAAATCGAGGCATCATAAATTCTTTTTCCGAAAGAACTATTTTTTTGGATTTAAACGCCAAGCTTGAAAAAACCAAGGTGTCGTTCACTTTAGCCATAATCGTAAAGAAGCCATAATTATTGACGATGGTACCTGTTTTTGAGTTGGCATTAAAAACAATCACATTTTCCACTGGCACCAAATCATTTCTCACCTGCCCTTTTAAAGGTGTTCGCGGCTCAATTTGGCTAAAGCAAAACTGACTCAACAAGCTCACAATTACTAGTACTAATTTAGTTTTCATCTGCTATGGTTTTATTATATTCTTTGGCCAAAGTAATAATCAGAAACATTGATAATGTTTTGTTTTTAGAATTTAAGGCTGCAACAAAATCCATATCATCAATACAATAATATTGAAATCCTTTAATATATTCTTGCGGGATTTTTAGCGTTTTTATATAGTACTTGTCTTCAAAAAGATAACTTAACTTGACCAATTCGCGTTCTTTGTATTCTATCGCCAATTCCTTCTTAAGCCTCGCCGTACGACCAGAAATCCAATTTAATGGCTTGTCAAGCAATCCCGAATTTGCCGTATATAGTTTCCTTTGGGCAGGAGTGTACTTTTTTTGCCCAGAGGGCACAATTCCTAAATTTTCGGCGCTAATGCTTGGGTACTCGTTTACAATCACTTCTTTTAGTTCTATACTTTTGGGAATCATTTGAAACTCAATAACCGCTAGGGTTAAATCGCCATTATTTAACCGTCTACGTAAAGTTACGAGATTTACGGCAGAAATAACCAAAACATCCCCCTCTTTTGCCAAAATAGAAAACATCCCGTTTTCATCCGCAATTGTCGCTCTTCCATTGGAATCGTTCACGATATTTATTCCCCCAACGGCAGTTGCCTCCGCAATTATTTTTCCTTGAATATTCTTTTCGCCAACAGTTTGCCCAAAAATAATCTGACAAAACAATATTAAAAGGAAGAACAAAGTCTTATTCGTTTTCACAAGCGATGATTTCGTTATATTTTGTGGCTAGCTCAGCTAACAAGAATTCGGTTGATGTTAGATTTTTGGAACTTAAAATTTTCGTAAACTGCTCATTCTCGACTGCGTAATATTCGAATCCCTTAACATAATCCAAAGGTATCTTTAACTTGTTTACGAAATGATTTTTATCAAACATATCATCCAATTGTTTCAAATAAGATTCTTTCTTTTCAATTTTGAGTTCTTTTTTGAGCATAGCCGTACGGCCTGAAAACAAATTAATGATAGGATCGAGCCCCAT
>NZ_DATBVQ010000161.1:0-21818 GCF_036515215.1 Flavobacterium sp. | reverse complement strand
CTGGATGAAGAAGTATTTAATGCCGTTTCTAGAACCAAAGACCTGGGCAGACACGTTGTCTTGCATACTATGGATCAATCGAAACTAGGTTACCAAGCTCCTAGTGACGAATTTATTAAAAAACTAAATACAATTGAAAATTTATCAATTCAAATAATTGTAGATGGGTCACAGCTTAGATTAGATCCAAAAGACATACAAAATTATTTAAGCAAAGGATATATTGTTACCGTCACAGGGAGTAAATTCTTCACCGGCCCTCCATATTGCGGCGCATTAATTCTACCTAAAAGTGTCAACAAATTAATTCATTCCGTAAAAAACACATTACCCAAAGGTTTGACCAAATATTACAATCATTCCGATTGGCCTACTTCTTGGTTCTGTTCAAACGAATTATCCGATGGTTATAATTATGGTTCTTATATGCGCTGGAATGCAGCCGTAGTTGAAATGGACAGGTATTATAAAACACCTATTTTATATCGAAATATGGGTATTGAGATGTTTTGCAATTTTGTTGATGACTCGATAAAAGAGGCCACTTTTTTACAGCCTATTTATGATGATAATGAAACCAAAACGAAGTCCTACAGTTCTAAAGCGTTTGGGATAAGAAATATCCGCACCATTTTCCCTTTCTTTATTTTTAAAGATAATGAAGTGTTATCAGTTGATAAAGTAAAAAAATTGTATGCCTTATTAAATTCTGATTTATCCGAGCAGTTTGAAGGTTCTTCTTTAGAAATCATTCGCCTTGCTGCACAAAAATGCCATATCGGTCAGGCGGTCAACGTAAAATACACTAACGAAGTTGAAAGCGCTATTTTAAGAATCAGTTTGGGCGCAAGAGTTATTTCTGAAAGTTGGGTCAATAGGGATATCAGTCTCTTTTTTAGAAATATAGAACTTCAAATGAGTCAGATCACTATCACTATCAAAAAGATAGAATTAATACTTAGTAATCCTGAATTATTGGATTAAACAAATAAGTCATATTATTCTATGTTCAACAAAAAAGTCCCATTTGTAAAAACAAATGGGACTTTTAAATTTATAATTTTCAACTTATTTTATCATTTCAATCTTTTGAACTTCTTCTTGGTTTACACTGTCAAAGAAACCTTGTTCGTTCATCCAATCATCGCTAAATACTTTACTCATATAACGAGAACCGTGGTCTGGGAATATGGCAATAACATTACTGTTAGCGTCAAATTCACCTTCCTCTGCATATTGCTTGATTGCTTGTAAAACAGCTCCTGAAGTATATCCAACAAACAAACCTTCCTTTCTGGTGATTTCTCTGGCAGAATGCGCGCTTTCCTCGTCAGTTACTTTTATGAACTTATCGATCATGTCAAAATCAGTAGCAGATGGAATTAGGTTTTTACCCAAGCCTTCTATTCTGTAAGGATAAATTTCATCGTTATCAAACTCTCTTGTTTCGTGAAATTTCTTCAATACGGAACCAAAAGCATCAACACCAAGAACTCTGATATTAGGATTTTGTTCTTTTAAATACTTCGCTGTTCCGGAAATCGTCCCTCCCGTTCCGCTACAAGCGATCAAATGGGTGATTTTACCATTGGTTTGCTTCCAAAT
This sequence comes from Flavobacterium sp., assembly GCF_036515215.1. Lineage (GTDB taxonomy): Bacteria > Bacteroidota > Bacteroidia > Flavobacteriales > Flavobacteriaceae > Flavobacterium. Next base: position 20,213 of record NZ_DATBVQ010000161.1, on the reverse strand, counting down.
TTCGGGTCCAGTTGATTTGTAATGCGCATCAATATTCAATTGATTGAAATACTGATTGATATATACCGATCCTTTTGTTTCTTCATGCAATCTTTTGGCTACATTATAGTAAGAACGTTCGTCATCTGCGGAGACATGCGCAGGGCAAACATAAACTTTTGCGCCCAAGCTGCGAAGCATGTCAATTTTATCTTTGGATGATTTTGAACTTACGGCAAGGATGCAGTTATATCCTTTAATGATACTCACCATAGCCAAACTAAAACCAGTATTCCCGGAAGTGGTTTCTATAATGGTATCTCCAGGAGATAATATCCCTCTTTTTTCAGCCTCTTCAATAATGTATAATGCAATTCTATCTTTAGAGGAATGCCCCGGATTAAAAGCTTCTACCTTTGCGTAGAAATTACCTTCTAACTCTTCGGTGACTCTGTTTAGCTTAATAAGTGGTGTATTGCCTATTAATTCTAAAACATTATTATAAGCGTTTATTTCTTCTTTCATAAAAAAATAGTTAATCGAAATCAATTTTTTTAGACTTCGAAACATTGCAAATTTAACAAAATTTTTTGAATTAGTTTTTAATTTCCTCTAAATCTAATAAAAAGCTAAATTCCTTTGCTAGTTCTTTCAGGCTTTCGAACCTTCCAGAGGCTCCTCCATGGCCTGCATCCATGTTCGTATCGAGAAATAAAAGATTATTATCGGTTTTTAAAGCTCGCAATTTTGCGACCCATTTAGCGGGCTCCCAGTACTGCACTTGGGAGTCATGCAGACCAGTCGATATATACATATTAGGATAGGCTTGGGATTTCACGTTATCGTAAGGAGAATAGGATTTCATATAATGGTAATACCTTTTCACGTTTGGATTTCCCCATTCGTCATATTCCCCAGTCGTTAATGGAATCGTATCGTCAAGCATTGTGGTTGCAACATCTACAAAAGGGACCTGGGCAATTACTCCATGGTATAACTCTGGTGCCATATTCAAAATAACTCCCATCAATAATCCTCCCGCAGATCCTCCTTCAGCATATAAATGCTCAGGAGAAGTATATTTTTGATCTATTAAATATTTCGAACAGTCAATAAAGTCAGTGAAAGTATTTTTCTTTTTTAATAATTTTCCGTCTTCGTACCATTTCCTACCTAAGTCCTCCCCACCACGAATGTGCCCTATGGCATAGATAAAACCTCTATCCAATAAGGACAATCTTGTTGAAGAAAAATGGGCATCCATCGAATGTCCATAAGAACCGTAAGCATATAATAGCAAAGGATTTGTACCGTCTTTCTTCATTCCTTTTCTGTATACTACTGAAATGGGCACTATCGTTCCATCCTCTGCAGTAGCCCATAGACGCTCTTCGGTGTAATTGTTTTTATCAAATTTACCTCCGAGAACTTCTTGTTCCTTCTTGATTTCTTTCTCTTTGGTTTTCATATTGAAATCAATGATCGAAGCGGGCGTTGCCATTGATTGGTAGGCATAACGCAAAATATCCGTGTCAAAATCAACGTTTGTAGTAGGATGAACCGTATAAGTTTCGCTTTCAAAAGGCAGATAATACTCCTCTATTCCGCTCCACGGCATGATTCTAATTTTATTCAGACCATTGCTTCGCTCTGATACAACCAAATAGTCTTTAAAAATATCAATATCTTCCAATAGTACATCATCTCGGTGTTCTATAACGTCTACCCAATTCTCCATTTTAGTTGCCGATTCAGGAGTCTTCATCAGCTTGAAATTTGTTGCTTTGTCTTTATTGGTTACAATATAAAAACTGTCGCCATAGTGGGAAATGCTATACTCTAAACCTCTTTTTCTTTTTTGAAAAACAGTAAACTTCCCTTCTGGCTTGTCCGCCAATAAAGTTCTGAATTCAGTAGTTAAGGTGCTCGAAGAACTTATCAGAATGTATTTTTTTGATTTTTCTTTTCCAACGGCAACATCATAAGTATCGTCTTTTTCAAAATAAATCAATTTGTCAACGGCTATTTCGGTTCCCAAAATGTGCTTCAGCACAGTATCGGAACGCAAGGTATTCTCATCTTGTTTGGTGTAAAAGATAGTTTTATTGTCATTTGCCCAAGTCGAATTTCCCGTGGTATTTTCGATTTTATCAGCCAAAACCTCGCCCGTAAGCAAATTTTTGAATTGCAAAGTGTAAATCCTTCTCCCCACTGTATCCACCGCATAGGTGGCAAATTGATTATCAATACTAATGCTTAAACCGCTTAAATTGAAATATTTTTTCCCCTTCGCCAGTTCGTTGCAGTCGAACATGATTTCTTCTTTTGCCTCAAGGCTCTCTTTCTTTCTGGAATAAATGGGATAGTCTTTTCCCTTTTCGAATCGGGTAATATAATAATAGCCGTTGTATAAATAAGGTACGGATTCGTCATCTTCCTTAATCCTGGCTTTCATTTCCTCGAACAGTTCCTTCTGAAATTCCTGCGTATGGGCAGTCATTTTTCGGTAATATTCATTTTCTTTATTGAGGTAATCAATTACTTCAGGGTTTTCTCGGTCTTTTAGCCAAAAATAATTGTCAATTCTAACATCTCCAAATTTCTCCAATATGGTGGGCATAATTTTAGCAACTGGTGGTTGTATGTTTTCTGTCATTTTTTGAGCTTCAAGTTTTTAAAAGAAGCTACAAAAATAATACAAACCATGCCCAAAACGACAGTGTTTTTCATCTTATTTAACATTGTGTATCGCTCCAAATTTTGTAATTTCGTATCCTATAATTTTAAAATTATCAAAATGGACTTAATGGGAATGATGGGAAAACTTAAGGAAACCCAACAAAAAATGGAAGAAACTAAGAAACGATTGGATTCAGTTCTTATAGACGAACAAAGTTCTGACGGTTTATTGAAAGTGACGATTACTGCCAATAGAAAAATAAAATCGGTTACTATTGACGATTCCTTGCTTGAGGACAAGGAGCAACTGGAAGACTATATGATTATCGTGATGAACAAAGCAATCGAAAAAGCGACAAAAGTTAATGAAGCTGAACTTGACGCTGTTGCAAAAATGGACATGCCAATGATTCCAGGAATGGACAATTTGTTTAAATAAAAAAAAGTTTAAGGTTTAAAGTTCCTGTTTAGGGGAATCTTTAAACCTTAAACTTTTTAAATTAAAAGGTCAATTTCTCGAGCGTTTCCAGCACATAGGTATGCATTACTTCCCTGTAATCGAGATGTGTAACAATTCTAAGTTTACCATGTCCCATTGAGCTGATGGAGATGTTTTTTTGTTTTAATTTTTCTATCAAGGCTTGATCGCTGCAGTTAGAAGCCAATGAAAAAATCAAGATATTAGTTTCCACAGGTTCCACCGAAGCAACCCAACTCGCTTTGGCGAGCACATTAGCCAGTTCTTTAGCTCTTCTGTGGTCTTCTGCAAGGCGTTCCAAATTATGGTCCAAGGCATAAATTCCTGCCGCAGCCAGATAGCCCACTTGACGCATACCTCCACCCAAAATTTTTCGTATTCTTAAAGCGCGATGAATAGTAGCCTTATCAGCCAATAAAACAGAACCTATCGGTGCACCGAGTCCCTTTGACAAACAAACGGAAATGGTATCAAAAAGTTCCCCGAAATCTTTCGGATTTTGCTTTTTGGCCACCAAGGCATTCCAAATTCGGGCCCCGTCAAGGTGAAATTTTAAATTATTGGCAACGCAAACGGACTTTATTTTTTTTAAGTCTTCTATTTCATAGCAAGCTCCTCCGCCTTTATTAGTTGTGTTTTCCACACAAACCAAACTTGTCAAAGGGCTGTGGTAAAACTCAGGATCATTGATGGCTCCCGCTACTTGTTCAGCGGTTATCATTCCGCGATCACCGTCAAGCAAACAACAGGAAACCCCGCTGTTAAAAGAGACCCCCCCTCCTTCATAATGGTAAACATGCGCATACTTATCCGCTATTAGCTGCTCCCCCGGTTGCGTATGCAGTTTTATGGCCGCCTGGTTAGCCATCGTTCCCGAAGGGAAAAACAGTCCCGCCTCCATACCGAACATTGCCGCAACTTTTGCCTCTAATTCTATAACTGTTGGATCCTGCTTATATACATCGTCGCCCACTTCGGCGTTAAACATATATTGTAACATTTCGTATGTGGGCTTGGTAATCGTATCGCTAATTAAATTTATTTCCATATTCTAAAAACTATATCTTATTTTTGTCCAACAAAATTACATAATTTATGACAACTACCGAACAAATTAAAGGTATTGTAGAGCGCCTTGGTGCGTTGAGGAGGTATCTTTGACGTTGATGCCAAACTAATTGAGATTTCAAACGAGGAAGAGAAGACTTTCGCACCCGATTTTTGGAATAATCCAAAGGAAGCGGAGCTCATCGTAAAAAATCTTAGAAACAAGAAAAAATGGATTGAGGATTACAATAAGGCAATCGAAATGACTGACGAATTGCAATTAGCATACGAATTTTACAAGGAAGGAGAACTTACTGCGGAGGAACTGGACGAGCAATATGCTCTTACAGAAAATCATATTGACGCCATCGAGTTTAAGAACATGCTTTCGGATGAAGGCGATACTTTGAGTGCTGTATTACAAATTACAGCCGGAGCCGGCGGAACCGAAAGTTGCGATTGGGCCGAAATGCTAATGCGCATGTATATGATGTGGGGCGAAAAACATGGTTACAAAATAAAAGAATTGAATTTCCAAAAAGGAGAGGCTGCCGGTATTAAAACCGTGACACTCGAGTTTGAGGGGGATTATTCCTTTGGATATTTAAAAGGGGAAAATGGAGTACACCGTTTGGTTCGTATTTCACCTTTTGACAGTAATGCCAAAAGACATACTTCGTTTGCGTCCGTTTACGTGTATCCGCTGGTTGACGATAGTATCGAAATTGATATTAATCCCGCCGACATTGAAATTACGACTTCCCGTTCCAGTGGTGCCGGGGGCCAAAACGTGAATAAAGTGGAAACCAAAGTGCAATTGGTTCACAAACCGACGGGAATCCAAATCCAATGCTCCGAAACCCGTTCGCAACAGGATAACAGACAACGTGCGATGCAAATGTTGCGATCTCAATTGTACGAAATCGAACTAAAAAAGCAACAGGCAGAACGCGCGAATATCGAGGCCAGTAAAATGAAAATAGAATGGGGCTCCCAGATTAGGAACTACGTGATGCAACCCTATAAATTGGTCAAAGATGTCCGCACCGGTTATGAAACCAGCGATGTTGACGGCGTTATGAACGGTGAAATTGACGAATTCCTGAAAGCCTACCTTATGATGATGGGACAAAAGGAAGAGGAATAGTGGGTAGTTTTAATTCTCTACTTGCCGATTCAAAATAGATTAAATCTTTGCTTGTATAAAAATCCCCCCACCGTCGTTTGTCGAAGGTTTGGGAGGATTTTTTTTTGAATTTTCACAACTTTTTTTAGGCTTTATGCATTGCTTTTTACAAGCCGTTTTTCAAATCATTCAAATTTCCCATAATAATTGTTGGGTTCAGTTTGGGATCTAACCAGTTCACCATCAACTTCATGTTTTCTTCGTCAATAGCAACACATCCGGCGGTAAAATAAGGCTTTTTTACAGCCAGATGAAAAAAGATAGCACTGCCTTTTCCCTTTATAATTGGGTTCGTATTGTATTCTATAACCATGCAGTATTTATAGGCATCGTTACTCAGCACCAGATTTTCATAGGATTTTGCAGTGGTCGCGCCCCTTACATAGGTATTATAGTCCTTTGAATTCGGGTCATCAATCCATTTGTCGTCGGCGGTGGTTTGCTGGTAATCCAATAGTGTCTTTAGTTCCTTTTCATAGGTATATAACTTTCCTAAACGAAATATTCCGGTAGGTGACTTGCCATCCCCTTCCCGCTTGGCAAGTGACGGTGCAAAACCATTTTTACCGATACCTACTTCTTTCGTGTCAAATTTCAAGGCCCAATCTCCGCCCTTTTTCTCCAAGGCCACCAAAGTAGCACTATAATTTTCTTGTTGATAATTGTACACTACTAATAATTGGTCAACATTTTCTAACTTCTTTTCATTGCGTTCTGCAATTACTAATACGTTTTCAATCATGCTATTATTTGTTTGAGCACACAGATTATGGCAAAAAAACAATATTGCTGAAAAAAATAAAAAGCCGTGCCTGAGTTTCATTTTATTGTAGGTGTATCATTTCAAAATCGACAAGAGAATCCCGTGAGCAACTAAATTGGATTTCCTTCTATCTACAAACATACCAAATTTATAATAAATCCTTTACGATAGTTCAGAACCGCTGTTTGAATTCGAAATTAAAGCCATTCAATCAAGGAAACACCAACGCCTACTGTGGTTTGCGAATGATTATAATCTATAAGCGTTTCACCGTAGCCATGGGTAACCTGGAGGAAACCTTTTAAATTATTTTTTATCGGGTAGGACCAAGAAAACATAGAACTCCCTCTCGATTTAGAATTAAAATTCAAATTATGGGTTCCAATAAATGAGAAAATATTACCATTTCTGGTATAAATTACATTCACATCGCCCCGTCCTATATACTCTGCAATATCGGGATTGTCATTTTTTGCCGCGGGCAATATGAACCACGGCCTAACATATATGGTCAAATGCTTATATTCAAAACCGGCGTGTAAAATAACTCTATTCCAGCTTCTCGAATAAGGATCGCTTTTTCCATTTGATTCATGATTTAATGCCACACCGATCATCCTTGTGTTAAGCCCAAGGAGCTTAAATTTAACCGGAAAATTCAGAATCAGTTCAGGCTCGTAATTCACTTCTCTAAAAGGGCGTGATAACTCGGTATTGTAAATCTGCCAATGTGATATTTGTGTATATGCGAGCCACAAATCACCGTGTCCCCAAAAGAAATTTTGCAATACTTTAGTTTTGAAACTCAATTGAAACTTGGATTCAACATTGTCATATTCGACTCCTGGAGGCGCTACATAATCAGGGTCAACATTACCTGAATGGGGCTGTTCATTCGGCAGGCTGGTCCAGCGACCCGGTAAAACATACATGGATTTGTAAGGCGTAACTAAAAAAGTTCCTCTTATTGCTGTTGTATCTAATTCCCATCTCTCTGTCATGTTTCGGAGTTGAGTTTTATTATTAAACAATGCCTGTATCTGGGCATTTACGGTACAATAAGAAAATAAAAGTGTAAAAATCGAGCATTTTAATTGTTGTAATTTCATATTAGATAATCGCATTTTAGCGCGCAAAAATACTCGTTTAACACATCTGAGAGTTATATATTTGCCGTTATTTTTTATATAAATGCTACTTTTTAGTGTGTTAAAGAATTAAGAAACATTTGGAACTTAAGGTCTAAATCACTTTATTTGAGAATTATACCACAACCCTATCTATCAGAAAAATTATGAAGTCCTATTCCGTACAAGAAATAAATGAAGTCCTTAAAGGTGTCATTTTTGGTAATACATTACAATCTATCACCGCACCAGAGCAATTGGAAGTTGCCTCTAATTCTGAAATTTCATTTATAGGGAACAAAAAATATGAAAAACTTTGGTCCAGTTCAAAAGCTTGCGTTGCAGTTGTTAACGAAGACATTTCTATAGAACCTGGAGAAAATCGGGCATTTATAAAGGTAAAAAATGCAGATTTGGCCATGTCCCAAGTTTTGGAACTTTTTGCAAAACCAATGCCTTCGTTTTATATTGACATTCATCCGACTGCAGTGGTAGACAAAACTGCGGTAGTGGGAGTGGGCACTAAAATAGGTGCCGGATGCTACATTGGTCCTAATGTGCAAATTGGAGAAAACACCACTATATACCCAAACACCACTATTTTGGACGAATCTACGATAGGAAAAAATACCGTGATTTGGTCTGGAACTGTTGTCAGAGAGCGATGCCACGTAGGTAATGACTGTATTATACATCCCAACGCAACAATTGGCGCTGACGGTTTCGGTTTTCGCCCTTGTCCCGAAAAAGGCTTGGTCAAAATACCCCAAATTGGAAATGTGATTATCGGAAACGGTGTCGAAATTGGCGCAAATAGCTGCGTGGATAGAGGAAAATTCAGTTCCACCGTTTTGGGCGATGGCTGCAAAATAGATAATTTGGTTCAGATAGGTCATAACAGTAAACTGGGCCGTTTTTGCATCATGGCGGGAAACAGCGGATTGGCAGGATCGGTAACTTTAGGGAATGGCGTCATCATAGGTGGAAGCGCTTCCATAAAAGACCACACCACGATTGGTGATGGAGCGATCGTGGGTGCCGGTTCAGGAGTAACCGGTGATATCCCAGCGGGCAAAACCATGTTGGGTTACCCCGCGGTTGAAGCTCGTGACGCACTGAAACAATGGGCTATTTTGAAAAGACTGGTTAATGATTCTAAAAAGTAATCATTCCTTTTAGTCATAACATCAACGTATTTTTATACAAACAACAAAAAGAAAACAGAAATAAATAACTGTTTTCTTTTTGCATTTATACGCATAAAACCAAATATTTAATTTCGGTTCTAAACTAGTCCAAATCCTGAAATTTATCTCAGCGAATTTCGTATTTTAGCCGTCTATTTTCTCACAAAAATTATACATCATGGATTTAAACTTCAATAAAAATGAAGATCACAATAAACTTTTACTGTCTCAATTAAAACAAAATTTTTCTAAGGTAAAATTGGGTGGTGGGGAAAAACGCATTCAGAAGCTGCATGCCGAAGGTAAAATGACCGCACGAGAACGCATCGATTATTTGCTTGACCCTAAGGCCAAGTGCATCGAAATTGGGGCTTTTGTTGGTGAGGGGATGTACAAAGAACATGGTGGCTGCCCGTCTGGTGGCGTGATTGTTAAAATAGGATACATCAAGGGCAAACAATGCATTGTGGTGGCCAACGACGCCACCGTAAAAGCGGGAGCTTGGTTTCCTATAACCGCCAAGAAAAATTTACGTGCTCAGGAAATCGCCATGGAAAATCGTTTGCCCATTATTTATTTGGTAGATAGTGCCGGTGTTTATTTGCCGCTGCAAGACGAAATCTTTCCGGACAAAGAACATTTCGGACGCATTTTCAGGAACAATGCGCAAATGAGCAGCATGGGAATTACCCAGATTTCGGCCATTATGGGAAGCTGTGTTGCCGGTGGGGCTTATCTTCCTATCATGAGTGACGAAGCCCTAATAGTGGAAAAAACAGGAAGCATCTTTTTGGCAGGAAGTTACTTGGTCAAAGCGGCCATTGGCGAAAGCATAGACAATGAAACGTTGGGCGGCGCAACCACACATTGCGAAATTTCGGGTGTTACGGATTACAAAGCCAAAGACGACAAGGACGCCTTGGACAAAATAAAAAATATAGTCGATAAAATTGGTGATTTTGACAAAGCGGGTTATAGTCGAATAAAAGCCGTAAAGCCCGCATTGGACGAAAAAGACATCTATGGCATATTGCCAAAAGCCAGAAACGAACAATACGACATGATGGAAATCATCAGCCGTCTTGTCGACAACTCTGAATTTGAAGCCTACAAAGACGGCTATGGCCAAACCATCATAACCGGTTACGCCAGAATTGACGGTTGGGCCGTAGGGATTGTTGCCAACCAAAGAAAAGTGGTGAAAACCAAAAATGGAGAAATGCAGTTTGGCGGAGTGATCTATTCCGACAGTGCCGATAAGGCTACCCGTTTTATTGCCAATTGCAACCAGAAAAAAATCCCCTTGGTTTTCGTACAGGACGTCACCGGTTTTATGGTGGGTTCTAAATCGGAACAGGGCGGAATCATAAAAGATGGCGCGAAAATGGTAAACGCAGTCAGCAACTCCGTTGTGCCTAAATTCACGGTAATTGTCGGGAATTCTTATGGAGCGGGAAATTACGCGATGTGCGGAAAAGCCTATGACCCGAGATTGATTTTTGCTTGGCCAAGTGCAGAACTTGCCGTAATGGGAGGAACGCAGGCAGCAAAAGTTCTGGCCCAAATCGAGGCCTCTTCACTAAAATCAAAAGGTGAAGTAGTTGATGAGGCAAAAGAAGCTGAATTATTCGCGAAAATAAAAGCGAGATACGACGAACAAGTTTCACCATATTACGCCGCTTCCAGATTATGGACAGATGCAATAATTGATCCATTAGATACCCGTACTTGGATTTCTATGGGTATTGAAGCCGCCAACCACTCCCCTATTGAAAAGAAATTTAATTTGGGTGTCATTCAGGTATAGTTTATAATGATCAGTGTTTAGGCCGCAGTATTCCGATGCTGTAACCTAAACACTTTTTAAAAAAGCCTTCGTGTAAATAAAAAACATGAGAAAAACGGTCCTACTTGTCTTCACGATTTTATTCTTTGTTCAATGCGCTTCCGTAAAAAAGCACAATGCGCATCTGGATGATTTAATTTCCGTAGAAAAACTGAAGTCGGATGTAGATTTTACTTATCTAAAATTACAAAAATTACACCCCAATCTGTATTGGTACATTAGCAAAAAAGAACTTGACTATAAGTTTGATAGCCTGAAATCAAGTATTAGCAAACCCATGCTCCCTTCTGATTTCTACAGAATATTGAGCCCCGTGGTTGCCGCCGTAAGACAAGGCCATACCTTTGTATATCCGGCTACAAAATTACTGACTAAAAAGGAAAGCAAGTCGCTTACTAAAAAAGGAATTGGACCATTTTCCCAATTCGAATATGAGCTTTTTAACGACAAATTATATGTCGTAAAAAACAAATCGCATAACAAATCCATAAAGATAGGGTCCGAAGTTGTTGCCGTCAACGGGGCGAATTCTATAGATTTAATTCACAAAAATAACCGCTATTACAGCTCAGACGGTTTCAACACCACTTTAAAGAGCCGCAGCGCAGGCAAAAGGTTTCCTTACTATTTCACGAACGAAAACGGCATCAAGGACAGTATCCAATTTGATTTCAAATTCAATGACACTTTAAAAACGGTTACAATCGCAAGAAAAAAAGAGGACACTTTAGGGAAACTTGCCGAAAAAATCAAAAAAGACTTGGCATCCATTAATAAATTAAAATCGAAAGAAATTAGACGAAAGAAAAGAGTTAACGGGTACAATGCTGCCGAAAAAAATTATAACCACGATCTTCATTTTCTGGAAAAGGACAGTAGTGTCGCGGTAATGAAAATTAGAGGATTCAAAAAAGGTCATTTTAGAACTTTCTACAAAGAAAGTTTCCACAAAATTGCGAAGTACAAATCAAACGCTCTCGTTCTTGATTTACGCAACAATGGTGGCGGCCGAGTGACCGAAATCGCGAATTTATATTCTTATTTGGCAGACTCAACCTTCATTTTTTTGGACAAGTCTGAAGTGGTCACAAAATCCAGTCTATTTAAGGGCGCATACTTCCACGGCGGCTCCTTCGGCGTCAAAACCCTAAAAGTTTTATTTTCACCACTAGCATATGGCTACCTATTATTGACCGTCCACAAGGAAAAGGACGGCAAAAACTATTTTGCAACGCACACAAAACCACGTGAGCCTAACAAAAATGCTTTTAAGGGTAGAATTTATGTGCTTATCAATGGGGGAAGCTTTTCTGCATCATCCATTCTCTCTACGAATCTGAAAGGCTCGAAAAGAGCATTTTTTGTGGGGGAAGAAACTGGCGGTGCCTACAACGGAACAGTTGCGGGATTTATGCCCAAAGTTAAATTGCCCAATAGCGAACTAAAAATCCGAATTGGAATAATGATGATGGCGTCAAAATTCAAAACCGCTACGGTAGGCCGAGGTATTTTTCCCGACAAAGAAATAACTCCCACGATTGAAGACCGCATCAACGAAAATGACCCTGAGATCGACTGGGTTTTAAAGGATATAAAATCCAATACATCTGACACTTCAGAAAATCCGGAAAATTAAAGCCTGCCTAAATTCGCATTCCCAATCTTCTTTCTTCCTTAAATTCTGCTAACCGGAATGCAATTTTTCCTGACCAATACTGTTTTTAGAAATTTCATCACATATTGCCGTTTTAATGGTGAAAAAAGAACCAATCGAACTAGGCTTAAACTAAATTCGCACTCCAAATTATCGACGTTTAATTCCTCATTAACAGCCTTTTAAGTAATTATTCCCTATCTTTATATAGGATTGGTAGCAGCTAAAATCCTATATAAAAATTTATGTTTTCATTATGTCGCTTTTTTATTTGATTCGATAAAAAAGTCAAAACCTATCTTTTAAATGATCCAATCAAAGGTAAAATGAAAAAATTAACGGCTATATTGACAAGTATAATTTTGTTTGCAGTTCAATTCTGTATTGCGCAGCAAATAACCGAAACAGAAACGGCAAGGGAACCGGATAACTCCATTTTCTTGGAAGCTGGCATCAATTTTTCCGTGCCGGTACATATCCAGATGTACCGTTCGCATAGGGTTGGTATTGGTCTTAACGCAAGGGCCGCTAAAAGACTATCCCCAAAAACAGAATTAGGAATCAGGGCCGAATACGACTACCGCTTTGCCAGGAATATATCCCCAGACCTCTCGGATATAAAGGATCCGTTTGATGAGATTAAAAAAAGAGCCCTATGTAGAAACTACGGCTTAATTGCGGTAAAGCCAAATGTGCAATTCTATTTTAGACGACAGTGGTTTTTAGGACTGGAAAGCGGTGTAGGCTACGCCATTTCGGATGAAAACAGCAGCATAGGCCTGGGTTTTGTCTCGGAGTACGGCGGCAACGCCCGTTTTGGATGGTGCTCAGGCATTTACCTCGGCAAATATTTTTCCAATGGCAACATACCGCGACAGTTCGGAATTTCTTTGAATTTGACCAATTTCGTACTTAAAGCCCATGCGGAAAACATTCTTGGTCTTAAGTTTAATTATTGCTTCAATAAATAGGGTTCGATTACCCACCTATTTTACGAATACATTTTAGTAAGAGAGAATAGTACAGCTATAAAAGCTACACCTGACCGCCATGAAAAAAATAACTAAATGGATAGTTGCAATCTTATTTATCTGGATAGTATTAACCGTTTGGGTAGAAAAGGAAGGTCCTTACGACAAATGGAATATGGGAAACTTGGATTCTTCAAAAAAGGCTCTGGTATTGTATGATCCGGACCCTTTTTACAATTTAGACCAACAAATCTGCGAATCCGTCGGCAGTGTATTGGCTGACAATGACTTTAACGTCACTCTGGCTACTGTCGCAGCCATCCAAGAAGCAAAAACGACCGACTATCAGTTATATATATTCTGTGCCAACACCTACAATTGGGAACCTGATTGGGCCATATGCCGCGCTATAGACCGGATTCCGATTGCGCATAAAAAAGTAATCGCAATCACCGTTGGCGCAGGTTCAACTAGTAATTCGCAGAAAGTTTTTGAAAAGCTTATAATAAGTAAAAGCGCCATTCTACTGGGCTCGAAATCTTTTTGGCTTTGGAAACCAAATGATTCGTCAAGAACGAATGGATCTAATGTTAAAGTGGCAGTGAAAAAAAGCAGAGAATGGATTTCCGGAATAGTTGAGCTCATGAAAAAACGGTAACTACAATATGATTTTTTCCCTACACCCATATTCGTATTTCGTTAATAATTACTACCTTAGTACATCCATTTTAAATTACATCGATATGAATACTGTAAAAGATTTAAACAAATGGGCAAATGCGCATACTTACATCACTTTAGATTTGTTGAGGATTGCCCTCGGCGTCTTTTTGTTTATGAAGGGAATTTCCTTTATAACAAATATTCAATATTTGTCAGATCTCATCTCACCGATCGACAAAATTGGCGGCGGAATGTTCCTCATTCATTACATTGCTCCCGCGCATATGGTAGGTGGAATAATGATTGCGTTCGGTTTACTCACCAGATGGGCAATAATAGCCCAATTGCCAATTTTAATTGCGGCTATAGTCGTAAATTTCATGGGTGAAATGCATCAACAAAATTTACTGCTGGCCTTCATAGTTCTTGTTGTATGTGTCTTCTTTTTGTTTTATGGAAGCGGGAAACATTCAGCCGATTACTATTTTAAAATGCAAAAATAAGCCCAATAAAAAAAGCATCTGCCGCGACTGATGCTTTTTTTATTTAATATTTCGAGTAATTTAGATGCTTTCCAAAATCTCTTTCCTTTTAATTTTTCCGTTCTCCGTTTCCATAAATTTCGAAACATAAAATATTTCCTTTGGTTTTTCGTATTTATCCAACATCTCAAAAACGACCGCATCAAAAGACTTTTTCTCACCTTCGATAACGAGAATTAATTTCTCACCCAAAACTGAATCAGGAATTCCTCCCACAAAAAAGCGGGTATCGATTTCACTTGCTAATTTCTCCTCAATTTGTTCGGGAATTAACTTGATTCCTCCACTGTTGATGACATTATCAGCGCGTCCTAGAAACACAAATTGATTCTCATTAAGTATTTCGACTAAATCATTGGTGACAATTGACTCTTCAGAAATTTTTGGAGCATCAATCACCAAACAATTTTTATCATTTTGCGAAATTTTGATATCGGGTAATAGTGAAAAAAAGGTATCCCCCGCTTTTTTTGCGGCTATATGACTGACCGTCTCTGTCATACCGTAAGTCTCATAAACGTCGGCTTTCGTTTTTATCAGGTCTTTTTCAAGTGCTTTACTCATTTTAGCCCCACCTACAATCAGCTTTCTCACATTTTTCAGTCCTGCCAATGAGTTTTGTGCCTGTAAAGGAACCATTGCCACAAAGTCATATTTAGTCTTATTCTTGGCCAGAGGATGGGAGCTGGGCTCAACAAAATCAATCTCAAGACCCAAAATAAAACTGCGGACCAACATCATCTTTCCCGCGATATATTTTGTAGGCAAACAATACAATGCTTTGTCACCAGGGCTCAATTCGAAAAAATCACCTGTAGCCAAGGCGGAGTTAACCATCGATTGTTTGCTTGTTTTTATAATTTTGGGTTCACCGGTCGTACCTGAACTTTGCAAATTGATGTATGGTTTATTATCAAACCAATCCAGTAAAAAGTCCCCAATAGATTTTTCAAATGTATCACCTTCTTTTATCAAATAATAGGCGGCGGTACATAACTCGTTTTTGTCCAAATGGACGCCATTTAATTTGAAAAGATTATGCACGTTTTTATAGGTTACCTTCTTCATTGTCAATTTGTTTGTTTTAAATATTGCTGAATTACCGCACTTTAATTTTACCGGTCAATTTTTCTTTCCAACCGGACCATTGGTATTTTCTACTAAAGATATATAAAAGTATCGGGTAAATTACGATTACCGGCAAGATAACATCTAAACCTGCTTTGGGCTCCGAGATGTCTTTAAGGATGGAGTGTGTCTGAAAGGCTGACCAATCAGATGTGACTAACAGAGCGCTCACTAAATTGTTTGCCGCATGAAAGCCCAAAGCGAGCTCCATTCCTTCATCCATCAATGTAATTATCCCTAAAAACAAGCCTGTTCCTATATAATACACAAAAACAATGTTCCCCATTTTCAGGACTTCAGGATTAGACAAATGCATCGTTCCGAAAATTATTGAAGTCATTAGCAAAGGAAACCATTTGTTTTTGGCGAGATTGGCAAAACCTTGCATCAAATAGCCCCTGAAAACATATTCTTCCGTACTGGTTTGAATTGGAATCAAAAGCACGCCTATAATGACCAGTATTGCGAAGGGAACGGGTTTAAAATTTATCGTGAAATGTTCAGGGCTATTAAAGTAAAATAGCAAAGTGGAAACCACCGTAAAAATTGCCCAAATTGAAAACGAGAAAAAAAACCTGGACCAATCCATTTTACCTCGCGACGTAGTTATGGAAAGCATAGTCTGATTGTGCAGGTACTTAACAACAAAATAGACTGCAAAAAGCGTAAAAACAAAAGAAATGAGAATCAGAAAAAGGGTCAAATTTGGTTCAAAAAAGTGCATCACCTCTTCACTGTCTGAAGGATATGGTTTGTCTTTTAGCATCGTTTCATAAAATAATCCCAATAAAAATGGTATCTGTCCAACAAATGAGGCAAATATTATTATGGCTGAGCCGACCAAATATTTCCAAAACTTGTTTTCTGAATTGACCCCTTGTTCTATAAACATCTATTTTTTATTAATTATATGGTAATTAGCCTTTCAAAGCCTATTTTTGTTCGCTCGAAAATAACCATTTTATTTCATTTTTTTTTAATTCAAAAAAAATAATAATCATGATACAAATATACCATAATCCACGCTGCGGGAAATCCAGAAATTGTTTAGCATTGATAGCCGATTCCGGAAAAGAATACGAGATCGTAAAATATCTCGAACATCCTCCCACAATTGCTCAATTAGTTTCCCTTTTAAAAAAACTAAACAAGAAACCACTAGAATTAGTGCGCCAAAAAGAAAAAATCTGGATCGATAATTTTAAAGACAAGACACTCACCGACGATGAGATTATAAAAGCAATGACCGAAAACCCCATCCTTATTGAAAGACCAATCGTAATAAACGG
Source organism: Flavobacterium sp. (assembly GCF_036515215.1). Lineage (GTDB taxonomy): Bacteria > Bacteroidota > Bacteroidia > Flavobacteriales > Flavobacteriaceae > Flavobacterium. The sequence continues at coordinate 3,674 of NZ_DATBVQ010000161.1, read as the reverse complement.
AGACAAAGCGATCATTGGCCGGGAACTGGATAAAGTGGCTTCTTTCATCTAGTCCTTCCTTGTTTTATTTAACATTTTTTTGTGATTTGCCTTTTAAACCAAATCCATTTTTTGTAATCCAATACAAAAAATCAAAACTGAAACTGATGCGTCATCAATTAAAATCCTTTTTCACCCTTGCACTATTTTTTACATTCTTACTAAATTTTGCCCAGCAAGGGCCTGGATCTGCTAGGGAACGAATAAAAATCACCGGAACTGTTATTGAGAAGATAAGCAAGCAACCTTTGGAATATGCCACGGTTACTTTTATCAGCTCAAAAAACGCAAAAGTAATAGCCGGAGGCATCACAAATCCGAAAGGAGAGTTCAATATTGACGTATTCCCTGGGATGTATACTGTTAAAATAGAATTCATTTCTTTTAAATCGATAACTTTAAATGAACAAACCCTGAAGGAAAACACCAATCTAGGAACCGTTTCATTAGTAGAAGACGCGGCACAATTAAACGAAGTGGTTATCCGTGCAGAAAAATCTACTGTCGAGATAAAATTGGATAAAAAGGTATATAATGTAGGCCAAGATATGCTCGTCAAAGGGGGAACAGTAAGCGATGTGTTAGAAAATGTCCCTTCAGTTTCTGTTGATGTCGAAGGAAACGTAAGTTTAAGAGGTAGCGACAATGTCCGTATTTTTATCGATGGCCGTCCTTCAAACGCCTTAAACATGGCCGAGGCTTTACGCCAAATTCCTGCTGATGCCATTGACAAAGTTGAAGTAATCACAAATCCGTCAGCGCGTTACGATGCCGAAGGTGGAGCCGGAATTTTAAATATCATCCTGAAAAAAGGAAAAAACCAGGGTTTCAATGGTTCTTTTATAGCTTCTGCAGGAATCCCTGAAACCTACGGCTTAAGTGCAAACTTAAATTACAAAACAGAGAAGCTGAACTTTTTTACTTCCACCGGTTACGATTACAGAACTAATGAAGGTGCAGGGTTAACTGATTCACAATATTTCAATCCTGATGGTTCCATTAGTAAATATATTTATGAAAATCGTGACACCAATAGAACCAGAAAAGGAATTTCCACTAAAACAGGAGTCGAATGGACAGTTGCTCCTAACACTTTCTGGACCAACTCCATCAGTTACAGAGAAAACAGCGGAAAAGATGAAGATTTGGTCACTTATAACGAATTCGATAATCAACAAAATTTCACTTCGACCACTTACCGTTTAACTGACGGTACCGATAACGGAAATAACTTTGAGTTTGCATCTAACTTTCTCAAAAACTTCAATGACAACGGGCATAAATTGACAGTTGACGGATCCTATTCCAAAAATAATGATAATGAAGATTCGAATTTTAGTGCTGCTGCTGAAGTTCAAAAACAATTTCAATTTCAGGCTGACTATGTTTTACCTATCGGTGAAGGAAGCCAGTTTGAAGCGGGATATAAAGCGAATTTTAACAACCTGAATAAAGACTATGACATTTTCTCTAGTGAAAACGGAAATAATGTCGACACTTTTTTGTCCAACACATTAGAATACAAAGAAAAAATTAATGCCCTTTATACACAATATGGTTTCAAAGCCAACAAATTCTCTTACCTGTTTGGCTTGCGTTGGGAAGATACCAATATCGACGTTAATTTATTGGATACAAATGAGTTTAACAATAAAAAATACAGTAATTTTTTCCCGAGCGCTTTTGTGAATTATGAAATTTCAAATGAAAGCAGCCTCTCTTTAAGTTACAGCAAACGTTTGTCAAGACCGCGAGGTCGCTTTTTAGATCCTACTCCTAACGTTTCAAGCAACATCAATATCTTTAGAGGTAACCCTGATTTAGACCCTTCATTAACGGATAAATTTGATTTAGGATATATTAAACGTTGGGACAAAGTAACATTCAATACTTCCATGTATTTTGAAAATACCACCGATGTGTTCTCTTTTGTACGTTATGAGAACGGCGAGTTTGTGGATGGTACCCCGGTGATTCTTAGTACGCCAATCAACATCGGAAAAGAGCAAAAGTTCGGATTTGAATTCACTTTAAATTATTCTCCAATCAAAAAATGGAAAATAAACAGCAGTTTCAACCTTTATAACACCAAAACAACAGGAGATTTTGTGTCCACCAATTCTCAAGACCAAGTAATCACCCAAAATCTCGATAATGAAGCTTTTTCTTGGTTTGCAAGGGTCAACTCGCGTTTAACCTTGCCGTACAAAATCGAATGGCAAGCAAGCGGAATGTACTTTGGCCCAAGTAACACGGCACAAGGAAAAAATTTAAGTCTATACGTAGTCAATTCCGCGTTTAGCAAGGATATTTTAAAAGATAAGGCCACAATCGCTTTTAACGTAAGTGATATTTTGAATTCACGTAAAAGAAGGTCTGAAACCAATTTGTCAAGCGTAAGTAATTATAGTGAGTTTCAATGGAGAAAAAGACAATTCAATCTCTCATTTACCTACCGACTGAACAAAAAGAAAAACGATAGAGATAAAAATGCCCCTAAAAATAACGAAGAAGAAGGCGGTGGTTTTCCGGGATAATAAGTGATTTAATTTGGTTAGTTAATTCATTGTAAATGCGGGTTCGTTTCATTACGGATCCGCATTTTTTTTTTAATAAGACATAAAAAAAAAAGGACTCGCGTAAACGGGTCCTTTTTTGGTAACAATCGATTTAAACTGATTGTTCTTGCTTCTTTTTATTTCTTTTTTCTTTATATGCTTCCCAAGTTGCGCCACCTACCCAATAGGATACGAAACTAACTAGAAAAAACATTAACCAAAATCCTAATGTTAGAATTGATAAAAAAAGTAAAAAGCCTAAGTACTGTGAAAATTCAAACATGTTTTCCGGAATTTTTGAATGTAGCCACAAATGTAAGCGTAATATCTTTTCGTAGCAATAAAAAACCAAATCAATTTTCATAAAATAGTATTTATCCGTATTTTTGAGCTCGATTATGAGGATTTTATGCTGATTTTTCAGGAGCTATTCCCGCTATCCGTTTCAATCCACGTAAAAACGTGGGATTTCCACTGCTATCGGGGCTAAAAAAAATTCGGACATTAAAGACACCATTGGCATCAATGGAAATTCAACAAAAAATTAAACACACAAATAAACACTAAAATGAAATTCAGAATTGAAAAAGACACCATGGGTGAAGTGCAGGTTCCAGCTGACAAATATTGGGGAGCACAGACAGAACGTTCTAGAAACAATTTTAAAATAGGTCCATCGGCTTCCATGCCAAAAGAAATTATCGAAGGTTTTGCTTACCTAAAAAAAGCGGCCGCTTACGCCAACTGTGATTTGGGCGTTTTACCGGCAGAAAAGAGAGACGCTATCGCAGCGGTATGCGATGAAATCCTTGCCGGCAAACTGGACGACCAATTTCCATTGGTTATCTGGCAAACAGGTTCAGGAACGCAAAGTAACATGAACGTCAACGAAGTGGTGGCTAATCGCGCACAAGTACTGAAAGGGTTCGAAATTGGCGAAGGCGAACAATTCATCAAGGCCAATGATGACGTGAACAAATCACAATCTTCTAACGATACCTTCCCTACAGGAATGCACATTGCCGCTTATAAATCGGTGGTGGAAATCACTATCCCGGGAGTGGAGAAACTAAGGGA
>NZ_DATBVQ010000160.1:0-9230 GCF_036515215.1 Flavobacterium sp. | reverse complement strand
CACTTTTCCTTTTTGGAATATGGACTCTATTTGGGTTTCACTGCTGATTTCCTGTTCGATATGAAAATAAGGTGAAGCACTGATTTTATTAATTATTTTTTGTGTTTCCGCGTCTTTCGATTTGTCCAGAATGGCGATGTTAACGTTGTTGATTTCGTTTGTAATGGCAAAGCCAAAAAGCATGATCTGGGCAATAGGCATCCCGAAAAGAATAAACATCGAACGCTTATCCCTAAAAATATGGTAAAATTCTTTGGTTACAAAACCGAAAAATCGTTTCATTTCATTTTATTTTTACTTTCTATTTCTTTTCTCTCTTCTCTTTGTTCTCTCTTCTTTTATCTTATTCTATGTTTCTTGCCAGTTTCAGAAAGACTTCATTCATAGAATCTACCCCATATTGTTGCTTTAGGTTTTTTGGGGTATCCAGCGCCTCTATGTGCCCTTCTACCATAATGGAAACACGGTCGCAATATTCGGCTTCATCCATGTAATGGGTGGTGACAAATAACGTAGTCCCTTTATGGGCTTCCGCATAAATCATTTCCCAGAATTGTCGTCTGGTGATTGGGTCCACGCCTCCGGTGGGCTCGTCGAGAAACACAATTTTGGGCTCGTGTAATAACGCAACCGAAAACGCCAGTTTTTGCTTCCAGCCCAACGGCAACGAACCAACCAATTTGTCGACAACTTCCTCGAGTTGTAATTCTTGAACTAATTGCGTCGTTTTCTCTTTGATTCTAATTTTACTTAATCCATAAATCCCACCAAAAAAAGTAATGTTTTCCTTGATGGTTAAATCATCGTACATGGAAAATTTCTGGCTCATGTAGCCGATGCTTTTCTTTACCATTTCGGAATTGGTTTTCACGTCAAAACCTGCGACGGTTGCCTCTCCCGAGCTGGCGTTTGAAATTCCGATAAGCATTTTCATGGCCGTCGTTTTTCCTGCTCCGTTTGCTCCGAGGAATCCAAAAATTTCCCCTTTATACACATCAAACGAAATGTTGTTGACCGCGGTGAAAGCGCCAAATTTCTTGCTGAGGTTTTTTACGGATATGATTTTTTCTTGGCTCAATGCTTATTGGTTTAGGTTCGTTAAATCCATGAATACATCTTCAATTGTTGGTTTTGAAATTTTAAGCACAATATCTTGATGACCATTCTTTTTTAAATAATTTTCTAATTCCAGAGGGTTAAAAACCGATTTTTTGTCGATGTAATGGATGTATTCCCCGAATGCAAAAACACTGTACTGACTCGGATAATTTTTTAAGTCTTGGATCAGTTGATAGGTATTATTTGACTGAACATCATAAATGGTTTTGTCATATTTTTTAATGATGTTTTCGGGTGTGTCAATTTTTAATATGGTCCCTTTTTGTATCAATGCAATTCTGTCGCACAAAGCGGCCTCGTCCATGTAAGGTGTAGAAACCAGAATCGTAATCCCTTTTTGCTGCAGGCGTTTTAGCATTTCCCAAAATTCTTTTCTCGAAACTGGATCTACCCCTGTAGTGGGTTCGTCGAGAAATAGCACTTTTGGCTTGTGAATCAAAGCGCAACATAAGGCTAGCTTCTGTTTCATTCCTCCCGAAAGTTTTCCGGCGCGTCGATTTTTAAAGGGCTCAATCTGGACGTAGATTTCCTTGATGATATCGTAGTTTTCTTCAACGGTGGTGCCGAAGATCGTGGCGAAAAAATTCAGGTTTTCCTCGACAGTTAAATCCTGGTACAAGGAAAATTTCCCTGGCATATAACCCACCACAGTCCGAATGGATTTATACTCCTTGACGACATCAAAGCCGGCTACGGTAGCTGTTCCTTCATTGGCGAGTAGTAGCGTGGTCAGGATCCTGAACAATGTTGTTTTTCCGGCTCCATCCGGCCCTATGAGTCCAAATAATTCTCCTTCCTTTACTTCAAAAGTAATGGACTTGACCGCAGCGATGTCGTGGTAGGATTTTGAAATATTTTGGACTTGTATACCCATTATTTGATCAATAAAAAATTGCTTTCTTCTATGGCGTCGATTCTATGCTTTACTTCAGGCTCAATATTCACGTAATCGCCCGATTTTAAATTTATGACTGACTCTTTTTCGTCTTTATAAACGGCATTGCCTGCAACGCAAACTAAAAGTGTTGGGACTTTGCTTAAGTGTTCTTTCAGTTGTTCCCCAGAGGCAATTTGTAGCGAAATCACTTTTCCTTCCGTTGCAGAGAAAAGTATTTTCGTTTGTACTGCTTTATTCTCCGTGTGTAGTTTTTTTAAGTTCATTTTGGTTGTTTTAAAGAGTTCTATTTTGCAATCCACATTTCCGCCGGCATGCCTATTTTAAGGCTTCCGTCATTTTTAACCGTTGCTTTTACGGCATAGACTAAGTTTACTCGTTCTTCTTTGGTCTGAATGATTTTGGGGGTAAATTCCGCCGAAGAGGATATCCACGAAATAGTTCCAGGATAGGGTTTCATTTCCGTTCCCGAATCAATTTTAACGGTGACGTTTTGCCCTATTTTTATTTTCGGCAATTGGGTTTCGCTTACGTAAACGCGCAATGTCATTTCAGAAATGTCGGCTATTTTGTAAAGGGGTTTGCCGAAGGCCGTTATTTCGTTAGGTTCTGCGTATTTGGCCAACACCGTTCCTTTTACGGGGTTTATAATTTTACTTTTTTGGATTTGGTCCTCAATTTTTTCGATTTGAACATCAATTGACTTGGCCTCGTTTGTGATAGGCGCATTTTGGGTTCTTACGCTTTTTATTTGTTCTTTCAATACATTTACTTTTCCGTCAATTTCATCCAGTTGTCGTTTAGTGGCCGCGTTCTCGGCAAACATATTTTCAATTCTTCTTTTCTCGATCAAGGTCGTTTTTAGTTGCTCTTGCAAAACATCGTCTTGCGACAAAACATTTTTTGATTTTGAATAAACCGTGTTTCTGGATGCTATTAATTGCTGTTTGTTCAGATACAATTGAGTGGTGTCAATCAACCCGACAAGAAGGTTCGGTTCCAAAACAGATCCCTCTTCGAGATTCAAGAATTCTATTTTGCCGTTGGCTTCGGCCGAAATCGTAATTTCTGTCGCTTCGAAGTTACCGTAGCCGTCTGCCTTGTCATTGTTGTTATTGCAAGAGAGCAGGCCGAGAAGGATTAATAATGTAATTGTCTTTTTCATGTCTGTTTTGAATTTTGTAGTCTAAATTTTAAAAATTTAAAATTCATCATTTATAATAATTACTAAATGCCTTTTATAACTTGATAATTTGCCTTGGCTAAAGCCAATTGAATTTCATGGAGTTTTTGATTTGTTTTAGCCTCGAATAAATTGGTCAGTTCCACCAAATATTCCGATGCCGTGATGACTCCATTTTTCAGTTGGGCATCCGACGATTTAACGACGTATTCCCTTAAAGCGATAATCTCTGAATCGCTGGAGATCATTTCCTCCGTTTTAATTATTTCGTTTTCCATTTCCTGCAACTGCAAATTGGTATTTAGCACAAAAGTTTCTTTTTCCGTTGAAACGATTGCTTCCGAAACGGATAGTGCCTGCTGTTCTGTTTTGGATTTATTCCAGTCAAACAGATTCCAGTTGGCTTTTACCCCAACGACATAAAAAGTCTGAAACGTATTGTCAAGCATATTGAGTCCTGGATTCCCGTAACCGGCCTGGCCAAATGCATTCACTTTGGGCAGATTGTTTTTTGAAAGGATGTTTTTAGAAAGATTTATTTGTTCGTTTTGCAAATCGAACAATTTCAGTTCGGGCCTATTGTTTTCAGTATTAAAGTCAGTAGCGGTTTTTGGCTTTACCAAAGTCGACCGTTCGTTGATTGTCGAATAGGTTAGTGTTGACAAACTTTCAAGCGCTCTCTTTTTGTCGTAGTGAATTTCGGTAAGTTGTTGTTTTATTTTTAATTTTTCCGCCTCCAGAACCTTTTCGGAGGCAGGAAGTATCGCGCCAAACTTCACTCCAACTTTAACCTCTTTAATTTTGGAATTCAATTGTTCGTCTTTTACCAATAGAATGCCAGCGCGTTCTTGCAGCAATAGAGTGGAAAAGTACAATTGATTGATTCTGGTTTTCAATTGGTATAAACTCACTTCCACTTGTTGTTGTTGCGTCTTGGTTTGGGCCTCCTTAATTTTGGCATTGGCATCAATCAAACCTCCATTGTAAAGTAATTGATTGAAATCCAAGGTGGCACGGTATTGATCTTTGTTCGGCGGGTTTATGGTGGCGTTTGGCAAGCTAATGGGTAATTGCGTGACATCTGATTGATATGTCGCTTGTGCGTTCAAATCTATTTTGGGGAGTTTTCCTTTATTGAGGACTTCCGTGTCCAAACTGGATTTTTGTAGCAGCAACTCGTTTTGTTTAGCTAAGGGGTAATTTCTACTGGCCAAAGCATAACAATCTTCCAATGATAAAGTTTCCTGCGCCACAGAAAAAAGTGGCAATACTAAAAGGGATAGTAGAATTATTTTTCTCATTTTTTTATAGCATTAATGATAAAATCGGCCACTTCGGTTGTTCGGTCTTGCAATATTTTTTGGAACATTTTCTCATCAGCATTTATGAGTCCCTTTAATAGCGGTTTCCCAATAAACGGAAATACATTTAACGAAATGATATTAATAAATAGTTGTTCCGCATCAATGGGTTTGATGAGCCCTTGTTCGATTGCTGAAGCTACTTGAATTTTAAATTTATCAATCGAAGGGAAATTTTTCTCCGTCTTTAATTTTTGTACAAATTCAGGATTCTTATTGATTTCTTGGATAACGAAATTGGGCAAGTAAGGATGCTTCATTACGAAAGTGATGTACTTTTCTGTAAAATTTCTAATCTTGTCAAATAGTTCTCGGTCATCATTTAATACCTGATTTAATTGAGGCGCCATTATTGAAAAAGCGCTTTTAAATGTTGCTTCAAAGAGCAGTTGTTTGCTTCTGTAATAATAATGCAACAACGCTTTATTTATTCCCGCCTTATCAGCAATTTCCTGCATTCTTGCACCCGCCATTCCTTTTTCTTGGAAAACGTCTTTGGCGGCATTCAGTATTTCTAGTTCTGTATTTTCTTGTTTTTTCTTTTCCATCTTACTAACCGTACAGTTTAACCATTTGGTTAACAAAGGTAGAAAAAAAAAGTAATCGCACTTACTTTTTTTAAATTTTATTGTTTTTTTTCAGTTTTTACGAACATATTGAAAACCAATCCGCCCATTAAACTCCCGTACAAGGTGGAATTTAGCGGTTTGGAAGTGATCGCACATGTTCCTGAGGCGCAACCAACGAAATGATAATAGAGATAACCGGCAATAGCGCCAATGATTACGCCAATCACTATGATTATAATCGCTTTTTTTGTCATTTGTTGCTTTTTTCCACTATGATTTTAATGATCGCGGTTTTATCCAAAACGCCCGACTCGCGCCACAATTGTTTTCCGTTTTGAAACAAGATCATCGTGGGTACGCCACGAACTTGATACTGGGAAGCCACTTGCTGGTTTTTATCTACATCAATTTTTATGATTGAAATTCGGTCTCCCAAATCGTCTTTCACTTCTTTCAAAATGGGGCCAAGCACTTTACAGGGGCCGCACCATGTTGCAAAAAAATCAATCAATACCGGTTTTTCTGATTTTATGATATTCTCAAAACTACTGTTCATTTTTACTTTTTTTAAATGTTGACACTCCACATCCGTTTAGGCTGCATCCCGTATTAAAAACGGCTTGAAACAAGAAAAAAGCAGCCATGAAACCTAGCAAAAACTCATGATACTGGATGGCTTGCTGTATGAAAAAGAGGCCAATTAGCAGACGAATCCACCTCATGGCATGCCAATTTCTAAATAGTAACTGTTTCATGCTCTCGCTTCCTTTATTTTTTTTAATTTTATATTTTTCGTCATACGAAACGATGGCCTGTAGTTCCTCCAGGGGCAATTCATTTTTACCGACAATCAGAACTTCCGAAAAATCGGTGCTCATACTTGCGCTTAGAACATCGTTTAAGGCTTCAAACTTGCTTGTAACCGTATCCATGCATCCGCTGCAAGTTATCCCTTCAAATTGATAGAGATTGACTAGTACGTTGCTGTTTCTTTTAAATTCAAAGAACAATTCGGAATTGGCTCTTGGCGCTATCGAATTTGTTGCCATATCCATTCTCATAAAATCAAATGCACTGTTGAAAAGTAGCTCGTATTCTTCCTTGCTTCCGCCAAAAGGTGGACTTAACTCAAACGACCTATTGAATAATAATCCCGCCAATATTCCGCCTTGAACCAAAATCTGGTGCATTTTCCATACATATTTTTGACGCATCGTTGGCGGCAAAGCGCAAAAAAAGGTTTGTTCGATAATCAAATCATACTGGCCCTGCTGTTCGAAGAAATCCCCCAGAATTATTTTTATATTAGGATTATCCGCAAATTTTTGTTTTAAGTCTTCAACCAATGTAGGCGCTATGTCTATGACGGTGACATTAGTGAAACCTTCTTGCAATAGATACTCCGCTTCATAGGTATTCCCGCAACCCGGAATCAGGATGCGACAACTTTTATTGTCTAATGCGTCAATATATTCTTTAATTGGTGGTGAAACTTGGCCTAAATCCCATCCTGTGGATTTGGTTTTGTATTGCGCATCCCAAAAGTCCTGGTCTAATGGCCTGTCACAAGATGTTACGCAACATTGATCGTTATTCATAGTCGTGTTTTTTTGAATATTCAAAATTGTTGTACGATTTACTTATTTATTTCGCTTTTCTCTTTTTCCCTTGTGCTAATGCCTAATGCAGCGTATAACGGACAAAAGCTGACAAAACTGGTTATCAGTAAGATAATTGCAATCGCTCCCAAAATTAATGCTGCCGTACCGCTAATCACGTTGGTAAAATACAAAAGGGCGATAAGGGCCGCTAATAAACTTCTGATGACTTTGTCGATTAACCCCATATTTTTTTTCATGACATAAAAATTTAATTGGTTAAAGTAGTTTATATTTTAATTACAAATTTACGACATAAATACTTGACTTACAGAGTTTTGAATTTATTTATAGCGTTTTACTTTGGCAGACAAAATCTGTTTTTGGGACTTCAGTTTTTGCGATAGCGTTAAAACCTCCCTCTATTTCTGCAAAATTTCTGAAACCACGGGCTTGTAATATCGAAGCTGCAATCATACTACGGTATCCACCCGCGCAATGAAGAAAAAAGGGCTCTTTAGGATCGATGTCTTTTATCCATTCGTTAATGCTGGCTAGCGGCTTGCTGTAAGCTTCGTCAACATGTTCCGCACAATACTCACTGTCTTTTCGAATATCAATTACTTTGCTTTCGCCAATTTTCACTTTCTTGGCAAACTCCTCGGCGGTAATTCTATTTACCGTATCAATTTCTTTTCCCGCTTTTTTCCAAGCTTCAAATCCACCTTCCAAATGGCCAACTAGATTGTCAAAGCCCACACGACTTAATCGTGTAACGGATTCTTCTTCCTGACCTATTTCGGTAACAAGAATAATAGGTTGTTTCACATCACCGATAAGGGCGCCTACCCATGGGGCAAAATCGCCTTCGATTCCGATATTTATGGATTGGGGAATAAATCCTTTGGCAAATTCACCGTTTTTTCGGGTGTCCAAAATTAAGGCTCCAGTGTCTTCGACAACAGTTTCGAAATCTTTCGCATTTATGGCTCTCATCCCATTGTTTAAAACGGTTTCAAAGCTTTCATATCCCTGTTTGTTCATCGCCACATTCATTCCGAAATAAGCAGGTGGCGGCAACAATCCCTCGGTCACTTCTTTGATGAATTCCGCTTCGGTCATATTTGCTCTTAAAGCATAATTGGTTTCTTTTTGGTTACCAATAGTCCCTACAGTTTCCTTGCTCATGTTTTTGCCACAAGCACTACCAGCACCATGGGCCGGATATACGATGACGTCATCCGGTAAAGTCATTATTTTGTCTCGTAACGAATGGAATAATATTCCCGCCAATTGTTCCTGCGTCATCGAAGCTGCTTTTTGGGCCAAATCAGGTCTTCCCACATCACCAATGAATAGCGTGTCTCCGGAGAAAACAGCGTGCTCTTTACCGTTCTCGTCTATCAATAAATAGGTGGTGCTTTCCATTGTATGTCCTGGCGTATGCAAAGCTCTAATGGTAATATTGCCAATTTTAAATTCTTGACCGTCGGCTGCGATAATCGCATCAAATTCAGGATTCGCATTTGGTCCGTAAACAATAGGCGCTCCAGTTTCTTTGCTCAAATCGACGTGTCCTGAAACAAAATCGGCATGAAAATGCGTTTCGAAAATATATTTCAATTTTACGTTATCGCGCTGTAAGCGGTCCAGATATGGCTGTGTTTCACGAAGTGGGTCAATAATGGCAGCCTCGCCATTTGAAGTTATGTAGTAAGCACCTTGTGCTAAACATCCAGTATATATTTGTTCTATTTTCATAATAGTGTTTTTTAATATTGTTATACAAAGATAATTCTTGTGTTTATATTTAAAGGTGACTAATGTTACATAAATGCCGCTTATTTGCAGAAATGTTCCAGGACAAAAACTGCGTTTCGCTTCTACTGCTTATGATTACCGTTTTGCTCAATTGACAACGCGATTTTCTTTAACAACCTTTTATTGCGTTCTTTTACTGACGATTTATATTATGGCAGCGGACGACTAGGGATTAGATGTACCAAAAATTCACAAATTAAGTATGCCGAAACGGATAAATAATTTGTGAATTTGCGTTTTTTTATCTGGCTGGCCGACTTTCAGTCTGTCAAAACAAATCTATGGTTTTCAAGGATATGGCCCATCTGTTATGCTGTTCCCTTTAATATTTTATTCCAGTACAACCAAGGCAAAATTTTAGTTTTTAATTTCCACATGGTCCATCGCGGTTTTGCTTGGTCAAAAGGGAAAGTCATTTTGGGTTTGTTGTCATAATCAAATTCTGCGAGCATTAATTTACCATATTGCGTGGGAATAGGGCAGGCACTATAGCCATCATAAAAAGCCGTTGGTTTTTGCTGGTTCATAACAGATAATAGATTGGCAACCACTACCGGGGCTTGCTTTCGAATTGCCGCACCCGTTTTGCTGCAAGGAGCATTGGTGCAATCGCCCAATGCGAAAATATTGGGGAAACGAGAATGTTGCAGGCTGTACTTTTCAACCTCTACAAAACCTAAAGCA
>NZ_DATBVQ010000159.1:0-3970 GCF_036515215.1 Flavobacterium sp. | reverse complement strand
CACCTTCAACAAAAGCGATGATAGATGGTGTTGTTCTTTTTCCTTCTGCGTTAGGAATAACAACTGCTTCATTACCTTCCATTACAGAAACACAAGAGTTTGTCGTACCTAAATCAATTCCGATTATTTTACCCATTTTTATTTATATTTAATTATAATGTATACTTATTTTAACAACTCATGGTGCTTAAGTCAATCTTTGTGCCAATGCAAGAAGGTCCCGTAAATTGTCAGTTTTTGTTAAAATTGTCGCAAGCTAATCTGACAAACTGACATTTTGGGGGCTTTGTCACTGTTCCAAAAGTTGTCATCCTGAATGTCACCCCCACCATTTCCCTTTTAAGGAGCTGAATCCCGCTATCCGCTGTATCTTTATGTTCCTAAAGAAAGAACATAAAGGATGCCGCTGCTATCGGGGCTAGTTTTTTTTTGAGAATAATCCGAATCGTTTACCAAAACAACATCCGTTTGCAATACGCAACCCTTACGTCGAATTTAAAATCCGTTCATGCACAAATCAAAGTCAGAGTGGACAAACTTATTTTTCCATATAATGTATATTTGCAATTCGTTCCCACAATAACAATTAAAACAAAAAATATGTTTACCCTAGAACAAATCAAACAAGCATACGATAAAGTAAAAACAGAGGCTGATTTTGCCGTTTATATTCAGGAACTAATTGATTTAGGCATAAAAGGATACGACACCTTCATCACTGACGGTCGGGTAGTCTATTATGGTGACACTGATCACGAAGCGAGCACCGATATAAAATACGAGCAACTATCCGTTGCGGCCGTGACAAACAAAGAGCGCTTTATTGAGTATCTTGTCATGCACGAAAGCGGTCAAACCGACTACTATACTTTTTGCCAACAGGCCGCTCAATGTGGAATCGCCAAGTGCCGTATCGATATCATAGAGATGACTTGCACGTATCTTAACACTGAAGTCGACGCGGTTGTAATAGAAAAAATGCCAGTTTAAATTTCTTGAATTTTAAATTATAAACGATCTGGAATCTGGGTCCTCGCAATAAAAATGAAAAAAAGTATTGGAAGAAATTTCAAAAACAGGAACTAAACCAAAAATCAATAACCTAGATATGGAACACAAAGGCAAATCAATTCGTCCGTTCATAGGCGCAAAAAACTACGGAGTTTCACGTCAATTTTACCAAGACCTCGGTTTCGAGGAGATTGTTTTATCAGCAAACATGTCCTATTTCAAGTCAGATACTCTAGGCTTTTATCTACAAGATGCTTATGTCAAGGATTGGATTGACAATACCATGATTTTTATGGAAGTGGAGGATGTAAAGCCCTTTTTCGACGGTCTTTCGGCGCTGGCCCTTCCGTCGAAATATGAGGGTGTTAAAGTCACCCCTGTACGGGAGCAACCTTGGGGAAGCGAATGTTATCTACATGACCCCTCTGGTGTCCTATGGCATTTTGGAGCATTCGTCACGAAATAAAAACCAGTCATCAAATTCGTAAAATAATGACTTTCTACTTTTTTATACTAATTATTTCCTGATTATCAAATATATACAGTAAAAACAATCTTTTTTTTCTACATTAGTGAAAACTACTTTATTATTTTAACACAAATAATAAGATATTGAAATGAAAACTAAGATCGGTATTGTTTTGTCTGGAGGTGGCGCCCGTGGGATCGCTCATTTGGGTATTTTGAAGGCTTTGGAGGAATTCGGAATTGTTCCCTCTTTTATTTCTGGTACAAGCGCGGGTGCCATTGCGGGCGCTTTTTATGCTGCTGGTTATTCCATTCCCGAAATTGTGGACATTTTAAAAAAAGGCCAAATTTTTAATTTCTCAAATATTCTCATCAAAAAGCAAGGCTTGTTTGCAATGAAAGGCTTTCAAAACCTTTATCAGGAGTGTTTTCCAAACGATACTTTTGAGGACCTAAACATTCCGCTATTTGTCGCTGCCACCGATATTTTAAAGGGAGAGATTGTTTATTTTTCATCGGGAAATCTTTCCAAGGCCTTAAGAGCTTCATCCTGCATTCCATTGCTTTTCCAGCCCGTAAACTATAAAGATACCCTGTTTGTCGATGGCGGGGTAATTGATAATTTTCCAACGGAGCCGTTGATTAATAAATGTGATATAATTATTGGAAGTTACGTCAATTCAATCAAAAAAGAGGTTAATGAAGTTCACATGAATAACATTCTCGACCGCTGTTTCCATCTGGCCATGAAAAGCTCTGTTCAAAATAAAATAGATCAGTGTACTTTATACATTGAACCGCCAAACATGAGTCAATTCAGCATTTTCAATCTAAAAAAATCAGACGAAATCTATAATTACGGCTATAATTATGCTCTTACTTTAGAAAAACAAATAAAAGAACTTGTAAGTACTTTATAAAAACATATTGTAAATCAACAACACTATCATAAATTTTTCAACAAAGGATAACTTCAAAACCAAGCACTACTATGGTATAACAAATCGGACTTCATATTGATAACAAAATCATAAAAATACCGAATCAGGCAGTTTCAAAAAAGACATAAAAAAAACGGGAATAAATCCCGTTTTTTTATGATTGTATTTTAAATGACCTTTAAAACTTAAAGTTTAGTCCTGCTGAAAAAGTTGTTCCACTAAATCCAAATTGGTTTACTTCCCAAGCATATTTAAAACGACCTCCTAAGTCAGTAACCACATCTCCTTTAGTATCTATCTCGTCTGGATAAACATTGAATAGATTGTTTACCATAACATTGGCAGATAGAGTGCTTGTGAATTTATAAGCTAAACCTAAGTCTGTAATAACTTTCCCTGCAAAAGTTTGATCTTTTGAGATATCTGTAGCGTGTTGCCAAGTAACTTCACCAAAATAAGTGTTATTGAAAGTAAGACTCGCTTTTTTCAAATCATAATTTGCCCCTAACAATACTTTTGTGTTAGGTCTTGCACTTAGAATTCTACCTTGCTCTTTTCGGTTGAAAATATCATATCCGTTAGCCTTCAAAATACTTGGTGTGGCAATTTGTCCATCGATTTTAGTACTGGCAATATTAGACGCCAAACTAAATGCTAGTTTCCCGTTTCCTAATTCTAAATTTTTGTAATTCAAAACAACATCAACACCTTTAGTTATAGTATTAACTGCGTTGATGAAAAACTTCATACTTGTAATATCGTTAGCAAGTAACACTTCTTCAACTGGGTTTGTTGTCGTATCATCCCCATCAAATCCAACCTCTCCAGAAAAAAGAACACGGTCTTTTACTTTTATATGGTAGAAATCAAGAGATGCAGAAAAATTAGCACCTGATCTAAAAGTAATCCCTGTCGATATATTTTCTGATTTCTCAGCGTGCAATTGAGGAACTCCCAATCCTATAACCGCTGGATCCACATTGTTAAAAGTCCCTTGATTAGAAACTGTACCTCCAGATACAAGCGTTTGAATATTACTCAAATAAATTTGGTGCAAGGCTGGCGCTCTAAATCCAGTGCTGTATGAAGCTCTTACTACAATATCATTATTCAGTTTGTAACGAGAATTAACCTTCCAAGAAAAATTATCCCCAAAATCAGAATAGTTCTCATATCTTAAAGATCCTCCTATCAAGAAAGCCTCTGTCATATCGTAATCCAGCGTAGTGTAAACCCCTACGTTACTACGGTCTTTTTTCAATTCATTTGCAGGCTGTAATCCAGGAAAAGACTGTGCTCCTCCACCTACATAAGACTCCTCTTGACCTGCTCTCGCCTCAAATTGTTCTTTTCTTAACTCTGTACCAAAACCAAAAGTCACTTTGTCAAAAGTTCTGCTGAAATCGGCATTACCCACTACCTGACTGAAAGTATATCCACCAACATTAAATTCTGTAGGACTGTTGGCACCCAAAGACACATTCAACGTATTCCCAACTTTATAATCTACCTTATTAGAACCAGCCGTTAAACTGAAATCCGAATTAAAA
>NZ_DATBVQ010000158.1:0-2463 GCF_036515215.1 Flavobacterium sp. | reverse complement strand
TTTGTCCAAATGTTAATTGAAAAATCAAAAGTGAAAGGAAAATCAAGAAGTTTTGTTTCATTTTAGCAGAGTTTTGTAAAGGATATCATATAACTTGTATATAGGCGAAACAAACCTTCGTATATGCACCCAATAATGGGTAGATTGGCGAAGGTTTGTTTCGCATTATTTAAATCCAAATATAACGTTTTTTTCTTACAAATCGTCAAAGGGACTTTTTATTTGCTGGATACTTTTTGTACTTACATGGGTGTAAATTTCGGTCGTTTTACTACTACTATGCCCTAATAATTCTTGAATATATCGTAAATCAGTACCACTTTCTAATAAATGAGTTGCGTAGCTGTGTCTGAGCCAGTGTAAAGTGGCTGGTTTTTTAATTCCCGTTTTTTGCAACGCTTGTTTCAATATTAATTGTAGACTTCGAGCATCATATTGTAAACCAATAGTTTGCCCTTCAAATAAATACGTTTTAGGTTTGTATACTTTATAGTAATCACGCAACATTTCTAATATCTTAGTGCTTAGTGGAACGATTCTATCTTTTTTGCCTTTAGAGTTTTTAAGTAATACAATATTTCTCAAAGAATCTATATGAACAGGTTGAAGTGCCAATAATTCGCCACAGCGCAAACCACAACTGTAAATCAGCGAAAGCATCATTTTATGTTTGATATTGCTGTGTGCATTTAATATCAATTTTATTTCTTCTTTGCTCAAAACATTAGGCAATAGTTTGGCTCGTTTTGGTCGATGAATTTTATCAACTTCAATTTTTGTTTCTCTGACTGTCATAAAATACAGTTTTATCGCATTAACGGTTTGATTCTGGTACGAAGCCGAAAGATTATTCTTTAGAATATACTCGTTGTTATAGATAATCACGTCCTCATTATTGATTTCTACAACTGATTTTTCGCGATAGAAAATCAGGAAAGATTTTAAGGCCTCGCTGTAGGTAGTAATAGTGCTTTCGCTGTAGCGTTTAGAACGAAGCCATTGTTTGAATTTCTCTATTTGAACAATCCCCTCGGCGGAAGGGTGCGAATTTGTCAGGGGTTCTATCTTGAAACGTTCTCTATTTTCGATTGTATCTGGGATATGCCAAACCGTTTTTTGTTGGCTCCATCGTGCTCCTTCTATTTGTTTGATACGGATAATCAGGTCTTTGTTTTTTTCAAAATAAACGGCAATTCTATTTTCGCTATTGTGTTTTATCAGTTTTGCTGCCCAAGTCATATCGTGTTGATTTTGTGATTGAAAGATACTATTTTTTTACAAATATTGTGTTGTTATCGCAATGGTTCTCGAATTATAGCAGCTTTTTTGCGTGAGGGATAGCAGTGGAAATCCTTTTATGAAGCGCAGCGGAATAAAAGATTATAGCGAATAGCCCGACCTTTTTAGGGCACGCCCCCAATTGATTTGCTAAATGGTAATTAATTTTTTAAATAATCTAATTATTGAGGTTTCTTCCGAAAGTGTATTGAAATTTTGATTGTCATTCCGATCGCTTTCGGGACACTTTTTCATTTCTTTGGGAGAAAATATTTTTTTTTGATGCTGGTTTCAAATTAACCTATCTTTGCGCGCCGAACAATCGGAAGAAATACGCCAATATGAAGTTTGATTTATTAAAGAAAGATCCGCAGTCGAAAGCCAGAGCGGGAAGCATTACTACTGATCACGGTGTGATTGAGACACCAATTTTTATGCCTGTGGGTACTGTAGCCTCTGTAAAAGGAGTGCATCAGCGGGAATTGAAAGAAGATATAAACCCGGATATTATTCTGGGAAACACTTACCATTTGTACTTGCGTCCGCAAACCGAAATCCTCGAGAAAGCAGGTGGATTGCATAAATTCATGAACTGGGACCGTAATATTTTGACGGATTCTGGTGGATACCAAGTGTATTCGCTTTCGGCCAACCGAAAAATTAAGGAAGAAGGAGTGAAGTTCAAATCGCATATTGACGGTTCGTACCATTTTTTTACACCAGAGAATGTAATGGAAATTCAGCGTACCATTGGCGCCGATATTATCATGGCTTTTGATGAGTGTACGCCATATCCTTGTGATTATAACTATGCTAAGCGATCCATGAAAATGACGCACCGTTGGTTAGACCGATGTGTGACTCATTTGGATAAAGTGCCGGTAAAATACGGTTACGACCAAGCTTTTTTCCCTATTGTACAGGGAAGTTGTTATAAGGACTTGCGCCAGCAATCAGCGGAATATATTGCCAACTCGAATCAGGTTGGAAATGCCATTGGTGGACTTTCAGTAGGGGAACCGGCTGAGGAAATGTACGCAATGCCGGAAATAGTTTGCGAAATTTTACCCGAAGACAAACCCCGTTATCTTATGGGCGTAGGAACTCCGATAAATATTCTCGAGAATATTGCCCTTGGAATTGACATGTTTGACTGTGTGATGCCGACGCGTAACGCCAGAAATG
>NZ_DATBVQ010000157.1:0-13913 GCF_036515215.1 Flavobacterium sp. | reverse complement strand
TTTAGATAGTCTAAACCGTTTGTTTTCAAATACTTAATTTTAGTAGCGAGGACGGGAGTTGAACCCGTGACCTCAGGGTTATGAATCCTGCGCTCTAACCGACTGAGCTACCTCGCCAAATGTTCCGAGAATTAGCATCCCTGAACGCGGGTGCAAATATAAAAATTATATTACAGTGTGCAAGCTAATTTGAAATAAAAAAAAAATATTTTATAAAACGAATTTTATAGGATTATATTCTATATATTCGGAAAAAAAAATAAATGTAGCTCATGGATCAAAAAGTACGTTACGAAATAGAGTTTCCCATCAATTCATCTCCCCAATTGTTATATCAGTACATTTCAACGCCGTCAGGTTTGTCGGAATGGTTTGCTGATAACGTTAATTCTCGTGGTGAATTTTTTACTTTTATTTGGAATGATTCAGAGGAAAAAGCAAGACTTGCCTCTAAGAAATCAGGTGAAAAAGTAAAGTTCAAATGGGTGGACGGTGCAGGCAAGGACACCGAGTATTTTTTCGAACTGCATATTTTGGTGGATGAGCTGACAAAAGATGTTTCTTTAATGGTAGTTGATTTTGCGGACGAGGATGAGGTTGATGAAGCTTCATTATTGTGGGAAAACCAAATATCAGACCTCAAACATCTAATTGGATCCGTATAGTAAAATTGTATTTTATAACTTACCTTTGCCCTGAACAAAATTCAGGGCTTTTTTATGATTAATTTTAATGGGACTATAGTATCTGAGGATACTAATGTATTGACGCAGAATCGTGCTTTTTTATATGGCGATGCCGTTTTTGAGACGGTTAAAATTGTAAATTCTAAAATCCTGTTTTTAGAAGATCACTATTTCAGATTAATGGCATCGATGCGTGTTGTTAGAATGGAAATTCCAATGAATTTCACCATGGAATATTTTGAAGAACAATTACTCTCTTTGGTAATTGATACTGCATTTTCAGGTTCGTCCCGAGCCAGAATTACTGTTTTTAGAAACGATGGAGGGTATTATTTGCCGCAAACCAACACGGTTTCTTTTTTGGTTCATGTTGTGGGCTTGGATAATGCCTTATATTCATTCGTAGAAAAGCAATATGAAGTGGACTTGTTTAAGGATTTTTATATTACCAAGCAATTACTGTCTTCAATAAAAACTACGAATAGAATGTTGAATATCACAGCAAGTATTTTTGCAAGTGAAAACGGATTAGATAATTGTTTGTTGTTAAACGACAGTAAGAATGTCGTTGAGGCCATTCAGGGGAATATTTTCATGCTGATGGGCAACAAATTGATTACCCCACCAGTATCAGAAGGCTGTTTAAATGGCGTTATGAGAAAGCAAATTTTGGAAATAGCCCAAAAGATAGAATCTATAGAAGTTGTTGAAGAAATAATTTCACCGTTTGACCTTCAGAAAGCAGATGAGTTGTTTGTCACAAACGTGGTTAAGGGAATCCAGCCAATCACCAAGTACAGGAAAAAGGTCTTCGACATAGTAGTATCAAAAGCTTTATTGGAAAAATTAAATGCTGTCGTCAGCGGTATTTAATTTAAATACGGATTTTCAGGGGCATTGGACCAGATAAGATATTCTCCTCCCAATTCAATGATTTGTTCCTTCCAAAAATGGGTGCTTGATTTGGCGATGATTTTATTTTTATAGCTATTGGGGGCAATAATCCATGAATTCTCATTCATTTCGGACTCTAATTGCTTTTCGTCCCAGCCCGTGTACCCCAGGAAAAATCGGATATTCCCCTTATTTATTTTTCCGCTATTGATAAGCTCTTTTGTGCTTTCAAAATCGCCTCCCCAATATATTCCATTTGAAATTTCGATGCTGTTTGGGATCAATTCGGGAATGTTGTG
Source organism: Flavobacterium sp. (assembly GCF_036515215.1). Lineage (GTDB taxonomy): Bacteria > Bacteroidota > Bacteroidia > Flavobacteriales > Flavobacteriaceae > Flavobacterium. The sequence goes on along the minus strand of NZ_DATBVQ010000157.1, from coordinate 12,034 downwards.
AATGAAATAGAGGTTGTCCTGTTCAACGGGGCCTCCGTTAAATATTTTGAATCTTGCATTGACCTCAGGAATCAAGTCGTGAATAGTATATTTTAATGGTTTATTTATGATAAAACCAACCGATCCCTCCTGATCATGGTCAGCCAATAAAATCACAGATCTGTTAAACGATAGATCTCCAATTATAGAAGGCTCTGCTATAAGTAGTTGTCCCTTTATTAATTTTTCTGAAATCATAATGCTGCTTTTTCTATTAAATTTAAGGATAAAATTAAAATATAACCAAATTAAATCGTTTAAATGTATAAAAAAACCTTCCATCAGGAAGGTTTTTATTATAATAGGTTTTAAAACTTACAATTAGTTTACTGCACCTTCTAATTCAGCACCAGCCTTGAATTTTACGACATTTTTAGCCGCGATTTGAATTGTTTTTCCTGTTTGAGGATTTCTACCGTCTCTGGCAGCTCTAGCTGAAACTGACCATGATCCAAAACCTACTAGAGATACTCTACCGCCTTTTTTCAAAGTACCACTTACGTTTCCTAAAAATGACTCTAAAGCTAATTTTGCAGCCGCTTTTGTGATTCCTGCATCAGCAGCGATAGCATCGATTAATTCTGATTTGTTCATAATAATAGTTATTAATTGTTGGTTAAAAATAATTGTTAATACACAAATTTAGCAGGAAATCCCTTCCTTGCAAGCGTTTTCTTCTATTTTACCCTGTTTTGTTGATAACTTATTTTTTTTGTTCATAAAACAGGGGTTATTTCTGATGAATTGTGCAAATACCCCGTTTTTAGGGGTCTTAAAACGCTTTTGCTGTTCCAGAAAAAGAGATTCCGTTTAAGAATTCTGATGTTTTCATCTTCTTCTTGCCAGGGAATTGTAAACTTAAAATTTGGATGTACCCATTTTCGACTGCAATTTTCATCTCCTTTTTTGTGCAAATGATGCTGCCGATCGCAAGGGCATGGTCCTCCATAATCATTTGCGCCTCGTAAATCTTCACATTCCACTCTTCATCTTTGTCGGAAAAGAAACACCAAGCGGCCGGATAGGGGCTCAAGCCTCGTATCAGATTGTGAATTTCCGATGCCGATTTAGTCCAGTCGATTTTGCAATTTTCCTTATTTAACTTGTATGCCGTCTTTATTCCGTCAGATTCTGTTTGAACGGTAGTGGTTACATTCCCCTTTTCGATTAATTCTAAGGTGTCAATCACTGCCTTGCTGCCGAGATGCATCAGCCTGTCGTGCAACTGTCCAGCATTTTCAGTTGGGTCAATTGCTGTTTCTGCACTCAGGATTATGGCTCCCGTATCAATTTTGTCATCGATGAAAAAAGTCGTAACGCCAGTTTTGGTTTCGCCATTGATAATTGCCCAATTTATGGGTGCTGCGCCACGATAATTGGGCAGCAGCGAAGCATGTAGATTAAAGGTTCCCAGTTTTGGCATTTCCCAAACCACTTTTGGCAACATTCTAAAAGCGACCACTATTTGTAAATTTGCATTTAGTGCTTTTAGTTCTTCCAGGAATGATTCTTCCTTCAGGTTAGAGGGTTGCAACAGATTTAAGTTGTTGTTCAAGGCATACTCCTTAACGGCTGAATATTTTATTTTTTGACCTCTTCCCGCTGGTTTGTCGGCAGCCGTAATGACCCCAACAACCTCATAGTTGTTTTTAATGATGGTGTCCAGAATCCCAACCGAAAATTCGGGTGTGCCCATAAATACAATTCGTAATTTTTCCATTATCGTTTTAAGGTATATTTATTGTTCGATTTCACTATTATACTTTCATTCTCTAATAGTTGTTGTAAGGCAAAGATAACGTCATCGGCGGTATTCTTCGTCCTGTTTTGGATCTCTCTTGAATTTAATTCCTCCATTTTTAATAAGCCAATTATTTTCTTCGAAATTTCGGACAGATCAGTTGTCGTGCCCTTTTTGGTAATGCAATAGGAACAAATGCCACAATGCTCATTTGTTTTTTCTCCAAAATAATTTAATATCAATTTACTCTTACAAACTTTTTGTTCGGCAATATAATCTAAAACTGATTTTAGCTTTTCTTTTTTTAATTGATTTTGATTTTCCAGATATTTTGAAACTCTGCTGATGGTTCTTTCGTCCTCTCGAATTTCGTTTAAAATCACGGAAGTGTCGTTGTTTTTGGAATGATATTCTATTATTTGTTTTTCTTTTAGTTTATTCAATACGGTTTCTACTTGACTTTCAGTATGATTGGATTTTTTTGCAATTAACGGTAAATTGAAAGCGGTTTCCATATCGTAAATGCCAGGATAGGTTCTAAGTATCGCCAAAATGATTTCTTCATCGTTTGGGTTCAAACTCATATAGCGCATCACTTCTTTTGAGGGTATTATGAATTGCAATGTGATTTTTTCGGAAAACTGTTGGGACAAAGTGATGATTCCTTGTCTATCCAAAAATTGCATCGCATTGTATGTTTTCAGAACCGGAAACTTGTATTTCAGGCAAAAGTGGTTCAAATTGAAAGCGAACTTCTCGTCAATGCCTTCTCCGTAGGCAATTTGGAAATAATTGCATAATCGGACGAACATTTCATTTAAGAATTTTTTATCGGGTAGCACATGGATAAACTGACTTTCAGTTTGGATGATATCGGAAGGGCTAGTTAATAATACGGCAAACGCTTTTTCACCATTTCTTCCGCAGCGCCCGGCTTCCTGGTAATAATTCTCTAAATTTTCAGGGAGCTGAATGTGGATCACCGTCTTTACATCTGCCTTGTCAATCCCCATTCCGAAAGCATTTGTGGCAACAATAACCTGTACTTGATCCTGCATCCAAGCTTGCATGTTTTTGTCTTTTTCTTTGGAAGTTAGCCCGCCATGGTAATAAGTGGATTTAAATCCTAACGATTGCAATTGGGAGGAGATTTCTATGCATGATTTACGGTTTCTCACATAGATGATAGAGGAGTTACGGTTTTTTCTTAAGATCTGTTCTATTCGAAAGAGTTTGTCTTCTGCCTCAAAAACCATGTAAGCAATATTTTTACGGGCAAAGGATTTTTCGAAAATCTGAGGTTTATTTAAACCCAATTCATTAATGATGTCCTCTTTTACCTTTGGGGTGGCCGTGGCGGTCAAAGCTAAAAAAGGGACTTTCGGGAAATAGGTCTTTAAATTGGAAATCTTTAAATAAGCCGGACGGAAATCATGTCCCCATTGCGAAACGCAATGCGCCTCGTCAATGGCTATTAAATTTATGGGGAGATTTTTTATCCTTTCCATAATCCAATCTGACTGCAGGCGTTCTGGAGACAAGTATAGGAACTTATAATTTCCGAACTGACAGTTGTCCAACAGGTCTATCATCTCATCAGATCGTATCCCGCCCGTCAGTGCGATTGCTTTTATATTTCGTTGCTGCAAATTGTCAACCTGATCTTTCATTAGCGCTACCAAAGGCGAAATGACTAGGCAGATTCCTTCGTTCATCATCGCCGGAATCTGAAAACAGACTGATTTCCCGCCCCCGGTTGGCATCAAAGCAAAACTGTCCTGACCGCTTAAAACGGAATCAATGATTTCATTTTGCAGCGATCGAAAGGAGTCGTGTTTCCAATATTTTTTCAGAATTTGTAGTGCTTCAGACATCGATTTTGAATTGCAAATTTCGAATCCCATTGGCTAATTCCCAATTATCTGGAAATTTCGTCTAATATAAAAAGAATTCTGTTATCAACGGTGTCTTTCGGCACTTCGATAAGATTATAGCCGTAACCTTGATACGTTTCAATAAGGTGATTTTGAATCAATTTTGCCTGTTCGTAATTTTCATAACGGGCTTCGTCGCTGATGTAAATTTCTTCCCAAGGCGGAAGAATGAAAATTTTAGAATAAATGTGTTCTCGACAAATGGCGTCAAATGAAGCGGGGTAACTGTCGCCAATATAATGCATATAGGCCAAGACATCGGGAATTCCCCTGTCAATGAAAACGACATCATGGGGCTCATTTTGAGCATTTTTGAACTGTTTTTTTCTTCCCTCCAAGAGTAGTTCGCTGAAAAGTAAAGGTTTTTCAAGAAATAATTGTTCAATTCCTTGTTTTTTGGCCTCTAAAGTTACCTCCCTAGAAATTTCAGGATAACAACAAAACCCTTTTGCTATCAATCCGTCGATTATGGTACTCTTACCTGTTCCCGGTCCGCCGATAATTATTATGATTTCTTTCTGCACTTTTTGGAAATAAGGCGCAAACTTACTCAAACTAATTGGGATTTGGAAAAATGATTGTCATTAAAATGATCGTTTCGAACAAAAAATAATAATCCATAATTCATAATTTGCATTTGAAACCGTATATTTGCTATTATTTTTAAATATAAAATGGATAAGAATACCGAAGAATTTTATGCCCGATTAAAAGTGGAGTTGGACATGAGCAATACTTGGCCAGCTTTGTACCTGTTTAAATTTATTGTGCCATCTGAAAGTGATAATGTGATTCGTGTGGAATTGGCTTTTGATTGTATGGGTGCCATTATCAAAACAACAAAATCTAAAACAGGGAAGTTTACTAGTATATCAGTAGACGTTCAGGTCAAGGACTCTCAAGAAATTATTGACAAATACCTGGAAGTCTCTACTATTAAGGGTATTATTTCACTATAAAATATGGGATGGGTTATTTAACGATAAAGCAAAGTGTAGTACTGTTGCTTTTTCTGCAGGCCTATGCCATTGGATAAAAAATTAAATTCACCATGAATTCAAAATACAAAAAGGAAATCGCGAACGACGTCGTTCACCATTTGGAATATAATGCGGAAAGATCGCATTTGATTATTCCGGAATATGGACGCCATCTACAAAAGCTGATCGAGCAGGCAACTGCCATTGAGGATGCCGAAGAGCGAAATAAAGCAGCAAAATACATCATTCAAGTAATGGGAAGTTTGAATCCCCATTTGCGTGACGTTCCTGATTTTCAACACAAATTGTGGGATCAGCTTTTTATCATGTCCGATTTTAGATTGGAGGTTGATTCGCCATACCCGATTCCATCTCGCGAAGTGCTGCAGCTGAAGCCTGATGTGTTAAAATACCCTCAAAATTTCCCTAAGTACAGGTATTATGGCAATAACATAAAATACATGATTGATGTGGCCAATAAATGGGAAGATGGGGACATGAAAAATGCGTTGGTTAAAGTAATTGCAAACCACATGAAAAAGTCCTATTTGAGCTGGAACAAGGACACCGTGAAAGACGACGTAATCTTCGAGCATCTTTATGAATTGTCGGATGGAAAGTTGAACATGCTACAGAGCACCGAAGAACTTCTCACTACAACAGATTTGTTGCGCACCAATAAGCGAATATCCAATAAAATTGCGCCTGCCGGACAACCAAAGATTCAAAGCAATAAAAATCTTAAAACTGCTAAATCAAAGCCCTTTCAAAAAAACAATAACAATCAGAAATAGACTTACCGGGCGTCATTCTTTCAGGATAAAGGCAAATCGCCTTGCGAAATCTCGCGGACTTCAGGTTTAATCATCTTTATAACTTAATAAAATCATATGGGAATTTTCAAAATAGAAGGAGGCATTCGTCTAAAGGGAGAAATCACTCCGCAAGGGGCGAAAAACGAAGCATTACAAATTTTGTGTGCTGTTCTTTTGACATCTGAAAAAGTAACAATCAACAATATTCCTGATATTATTGATATCAATAAACTACTCACGCTGTTAGAAAACTTGGGGGTGAAAATTCAAAAAAACGGACCCGGTTCTTACAGTTTTCAAGCTGATGACGTAAATGTTGGTTATCTGGAAACCGAAGCATTCAAAAAAGAAGGGGGCTCATTGCGAGGCTCTATTATGATTGTTGGACCACTTTTGGCCCGTTTCGGAAAAGGATATATTCCAAAACCGGGCGGGGATAAAATAGGACGTAGAAGATTAGATACGCATTTTGAAGGGTTTATCAATTTAGGAGCGAAATTTCGTTATAATAGAGAAGATCATTTTTATGGTGTTGAGGCGCCAAAAGGCTTGAAGGGAGCGGACATGCTGCTCGACGAAGCTTCCGTAACCGGAACGGCTAATATTGTAATGGCTGCGGTTTTGGCAAAAGGGATTACTACAGTTTATAATGCTGCTTGTGAACCTTATTTACAGCAACTTTGTAAAATGCTAAACTCCATGGGGGCTAAGATAACAGGTGTTGGTTCAAATCTACTGACCATTGAAGGAGTTGAAAGTTTGGGTGGATGTGAGCACAGAATTCTGCCTGACATGATTGAGATTGGTAGCTGGATCGGCCTGGCTGCGATGACCAAAAGCGAGATTACAATCAAAAATGTAAGTTGGGATAACTTGGGTGTAATTCCGAGTACATTTAGAAAATTAGGAATCACTTTGGAGCGCAAAGGTGATGATATATATATTCCATCTCACGAAAATGGATATGAAATCAAAACGGACATTGATGGTTCCATTCTTACCGTCGCAGATGCTCCTTGGCCAGGGTTTACCCCTGATTTGTTGAGTATCGTTTTGGTCGTGGCAACCCAAGCAAAAGGCGATGTGTTGATACACCAAAAAATGTTTGAAAGCCGTTTGTTCTTCGTGGATAAATTGATAGATATGGGAGCGAAGATAATGTTGTGTGACCCGCATAGAGCTGTGGTTATGGGACATGATTTTCAATCGCAATTGAAAGCTACCACTATGTCTTCACCGGATATCCGTGCCGGTATATCTTTATTGATTGCCGCGCTTTCCGCAAAAGGGAGCAGTATCATTCAAAACATCGAACAAATAGACCGCGGTTACGAAAGAATCGATGAACGCCTAAGAGCAATCGGGGCGAACATCGTTCGAGTAGAATAAATTAAATAAGTCACACTTGTAAATCGTTTAAATAAATCTTTTAGCATTCTTCAAAGAGATTTTTTTAAACGATTTTTTTAATTTTAATACGACATGTCACACGAAAAGAAAGCGATAAATGCGACTTATTTTAGTATTGTAGGAAATAGCTGTTTGGCCATTGTTAAAGGTTTTGCTGGGTTTTTCGGTAATTCTTACGCGTTGATTGCCGATGCCATCGAGTCCACCACGGACATATTCGCCTCGTTTCTAGTTTTGTTTGGAATCAAGTATTCAAGTAAGCCGGCAGACAAAAATCACCCCTATGGACACGGTCGTGCCGAACCGTTAATCACTTTTCTTGTTGTAGGTTTTTTGATCACTTCAGCTACTATAATCGCTTATGAAAGCATCATGAATATTCGTACTCCGCATGAATTGCCTAAAACTTGGACCCTTTTTGTTCTCGGGGCAATAATTATTTGGAAGGAGTATTCCTTTCGCTTGGTGATGAGAAGAAGTATAGAGACAAACAGTTCGTCATTAAGGGCGGATGCATGGCACCATAGGTCCGATGCAATCACCTCCGTCGCCGCATTTATAGGGATTTCGATTGCTTTGATTTTGGGAAAAGGATATGAGTCTGCAGATGATTGGGCCGCCCTTTTCGCCTCTGGATTCATTCTGTACAACAGTTATTTGATTTTCAGACCAGCTCTTGGGGAAATCATGGACGAGCATTTGAATGATGACTTAATTGAGGAAATAAGAAAGGTCTCCAGTCAGGTAGAAGGGATTAAGGATACTGAAAAATGTTTCATCCGCAAGGCAGGAATGAAATATCATGTGGATCTTCATGCTATTGTTGACGCTGATATATCGGTAAAGGAAGGACATGATTTGGCCCATAAATTAAAAGATACTTTACGGACACAGATCCCGGAGCTAGGCCATGTTTTGATACATGTGGAGCCCGATACGTATAGTTGATTTCGTCAATTGGATATAAAAAGCGACTGCGATTTCTAAGGATCACAGTCGCTTTTTTGCGTTTTGCAAAACATTTATTTTAAAAACGATACAATTGCCAACTCATAGCTTTTTAGCCCAAACCCCAGAATAACGCCTTTTGCATTTCCCGAAATGTAGGACTGATGTCTGAAACTTTCACGCGAAAAAGTATTTGAAATGTGAACTTCCACGACTGGGGTGATTATTGCTTTGATCGCATCACCGATTCCAATGGAGGTATGAGTGTATGCTCCCGCGTTTAGGATTATACCGTCAAACGAAAAACCAAATTCCTGGATTTTATCAATCAACTCGCCTTCAATATTGCTTTGAAAATATATGAATTCAATCGCAGGAAATTTTACCTGTAAATCATTAAAGAATTCTTCAAAAGTTTCTTTTCCGTATACTTCAGGTTCACGTTTCCCTAAAAGATTCAAGTTTGGACCGTTGATAATTCCAATTTTCATAATTCCTATTTTGGTAAAAATAAAAAAACCGTTCCAATTAAGGAACGGTTTTGGTGAAAATTGTTTTTATTTTCTTTAGAAAGTAAATCCGGCAGAAACCTGAAGTGCCGAGTTCTTAACTTCAGCATCTTTCGAAGCTTCCGTAAGTCCCAAAACGTAGCGACCCTGCAAGAAGAAGTTTTTTGTAATATTAAATCCAAGACCTCCCACAGCCGCAAATTCAAAAGTTTCGGCATTTTTATAATCAAAATCATTTCTTTCGCTTAATAAAAAGGAAGCCTGTGGTCCAAGATCAAGACTGACTGTTTTATTTAAATGAATTTTAGCCAAAACCGGAATCGATAAATAACCCAATTCGTTTTTGAATTCCTCAAAAGCATTTTTGTATGTGGCCCCTTGCGTTGAGTACAATAGCTCCGGTTGGACTGAAAAACCGTCCGTTAGTTTAACTTCCGCAACCAGTCCGGCATGATAGCTTGTTATCGCATCTGTGTCATAATTGGTGCTGTTTACTGTAATGTTAGTACCGTTTTGGTTTGCGTAATTTACCCCGGCCTTGATACCGAATTTAACTAATTGTGCTTGAGAAGCGTTTGACATGGCAAATAATGCGATGGCAGCTAAGATTGTTTTTTTCATAAAATTGTTTTTAAATTTATTTTGGAAATCATGTGCAATTTATAACTCGTTAAATTTATAATTATTGTTTTTATTTTTTCATTTAAAACTGCACACCCTTTTGGTTTTCTTGTTTGTTCAAATACTGCGCCATAAATATGATTATTCCTATTTTATGCTGTAAATCGTCTTAAATATAGTTGTTGTTTTAAATTTATTGTGGATTGTTTTCAATGGACAAAAAGTAAGATCGCTGTAATACAGATGGTTATAATTGATGCTGATATATAATTCGGCAATTGGGTTATTTATCAGAATATCTATCTTATTTGAAAAAATATAACTAAGACCTATTAAAATTTTCGATTTTATCATTTAGGATTTTGAAAATCAAACCTTACATTTTGCCAATGTCACTATGTATTTAAACGTAAAATACTGGTATTCAACGAGTAATTACTTTTATTTAACTGGTTTAGAATATCATTCTCTAAATTTGGTCTTAGAAATTTTAAATAATCAACTCATGAAAAAAATTACTTTATTATTAGTAGCGGTTTTTACAATAGGTTTTGTAAACGCTCAAGACAAAAAAGACATGTCTTTCGGAATAAAAGGAGGTTTAAATGTTACCTCCCTTACTAATGTAGCTGAAGACGGGGCTGACTCAAATCCTTTAGTGGGATTTCACGTAGGTTTATTTGGTGAATTTATGATCGGCGATAAATTCGCCATCCAGCCTGAAGTAGTATACTCAACACAGGGAGTTGAAATCGAATTTGAAGGGGAAAAAGGAGATGTGAAGTTAGACTACATTAATATTCCAATTTTGGCTAAATATTATTTAGACAATGCTTTCAGTCTTGAGTTAGGCCCGCAAATTGGCTTTCTAGTGAATGCTGATGCCAAATCAGGTGGAGTCACTGTCGATATTAAGGATGAAATTAAATCTGTAGATGTGAGTTTAGGCTTTGGTGCCAGTTATAATTTTGCTGAAAATTTTATGTTGGGAGCACGATATAATTTGGGATTGACTCGAGTACAAGAAGATTTATTTCCGGGCGAGCCTGAATCCAAAAATTCTGTTTTTCAATTATCTGTTGGATACAAATTTTAATATTTTAAATAGCAAGCTCTCAAAACCTTTCCATAGCAAGAAAGGTTTTTTTAAAAGAAATAAATTCTTGTTAATATTGTGTTAATTTAGTTAAAAATGAAAATATCACTATTTTTAGTGAGAGAAGGTCGCTTAACATGTTTTTTGTCAGTCTATTGTAGGTTGGTTTTTATTCATGGTTTTTATAATTTTTAGATTTTAAATTTCGGTTTTAAAGATTAATTTAGTAAGATAAGTATTAATTTTGGACCTTAAATTTTAATAATTAAAGAACATGAAAAAAATTATTTTTACAGCTGCGGCTGTTTTTGCATTCGCGTTTACAAACGCTCAAGATGTTAAATTCGGTCTAAAAGGTGGATTGAATCTTTCAACCTGGACTGGCGATACAGAAGGTGCGGATTTGAAATCTAGAGTTGGGTTTAATGCAGGAGGTTTTGCATTAATAAAATTATCTGAGAAAGTATCTTTGCAACCTGAAGTTGTATACTCTACACAAGGAACTAAAATTGATAATTTTACAGCAAATGTTGGTGGAACTGATTATACTGGTGATATTAATTTTAATTTGTCTTATATCAATGTTCCAGTGATGTTTAAATACTATGTGGCTGAAAAGTTTAATCTTGGAGCTGGACCGCAAGTCGGGTTTTTAACAAGTGCGGAGTCAGTTACTAAATTAAATGGATATAGTCAAACAGATACCCAAGACGTAAAAGATAGTTTTGAGACGGTTGACTTTGGATTAAATTTTGGAGCAGGTTATGATTTCGACGCACATTTTTCTGCTGATATTAGATATAACGCAGGATTGTCTAATATAGCTAAAACAGAACCGGGTGATGATACTAAAATGCACAACAGCGTTCTGTCATTATCATTAGGGTATAAATTCTAATATTTTTAGAATCAAAATTCTAAGCCTCTCAATTTCGGGAGGTTTTTTTATGCCCAAAAATACCGTTACTTTGTACGTATGAATTGGGATTCCTATATCAAGAGCTATCAGTCTTATTTGAAAATCGAACGCGGTCTGTCTAAGAATACTGTCGAAAATTATTCTTTTGATATTCAGCGTTTGTGTCTTTTTTTGACTTCAAATGAAATTGAAGTTTCACCTATTCAAATTAATGATGAAACACTACAGCAGTTTATATATTCAGTCTCGGTGCAGGTTAATGCACGTTCGCAGGCTAGAATAATATCAGGACTTAAAAGTTTTTTTGGCTATCTAATATTTGAAGATTATCGTGTCGACAATCCCTTAGAGCTCATAGAAACGCCCAAAACAGGTAGAAAATTGCCGGATGTGTTGTCAGTTGATGAAATTGACGGTCTCATCTCCGCCATAGATTTGACCTCGAATGAGGGCGAACGTAATCGCGCCATGCTTGAAACATTGTACGGTTGCGGACTTCGTGTTTCGGAATTAGTATCAGTAAAAATTTCTGATTTGTATTTTGATGAAGGATTTATCAAAGTAACCGGGAAAGGCAATAAAGATCGGTTTGTGCCTATCGGGAAAACGGCGCAGAAATATATTCATATTTATAAGGACAGCATTAGAGTTCATTTGAATATAAAGAAAGAGTTTGGAGATACTTTGTTTCTGAACAGGAGAGGGAGCCAACTCACAAGAGCCATGATTTTCACCATCATAAAAGATTTGGCGGTCAAGATAGAATTGAACAAGAAAATAAGCCCACATACTTTTAGGCATTCTTTTGCCACACATCTTCTGGAAAACGGTGCCGATTTGCGTTCCATTCAATTAATGCTTGGACATGAATCAATAACCACTACCGAGATTTACTTGCATCTGGACCGAAAATTTTTAGCTGAAGTGATTAATAATTTCCATCCCAGAAAGAGTGTTCAGTAATCATTTGTGGACATATTTTTTTTCGAATTAAATATATAGATCATAAAAAAAAAAGGCTT
>NZ_DATBVQ010000156.1:0-13355 GCF_036515215.1 Flavobacterium sp. | reverse complement strand
ATTGGTGCCGCAATGGACTGTTACGATACCGCTTTGCGTTATGCAAAAGAAAGAATACAGTTTGACAAACCTATTGCCGGAACTCAACTGCAACAAAAGAAATTAGCCGAAATGATTACCGAAATCACCAAAGCGCAATTGTTGACTTGGAGACTAGGTGTCTTGAGAAATGAAGGAAAGGCTACTACAGCTCAAATTTCAATGGCAAAAAGAAATAATGTGGATATGGCCATACATATTGCGCGCGAAGCAAGACAAATGCTTGGAGCGATGGGAATCACAGGGGAATACTCCATCATGCGACACATGATGAATTTAGAATCCGTGATAACTTACGAAGGAACGCACGACATCCATTTGTTGATAACGGGAATGGATATAACCGGAATTCCGGCATTCAAATAGAAACAAAACTATTACAGTATTTATAAAATCGATAGTAAAAGCTTCTTGGAAACAAGAAGCTTTTTTATATTTACAGCAAAATACCAGCGATGACAATTCAACATATAAACGACATAATACAGCCACAAAAAAACATTTTGTTGCAACACCCATTGTACAAAAAAGTCAAGACGATCAAAGATCTGAAATCCTTTCTTGAAAACCATGTTTTTGCTGTATGGGATTTCATGTCACTATTGAAAGCTTTACAATCAAAATTGACTTGCACGACCACTCCTTGGTTTGCCACCAATAATCCAGAAACCCGATATTTAATCAATGAAATTGTGCTTGCGGAAGAATCAGACTTAACGATTGATGGCCGTCGCCAAAGCCATTACGAAATGTATATAGAAGCGATGAAAGATTGTGGAGCGGAGACTTCAGAAATTGATGGATTTTTGGCCGAACTGCATTCGTTACAAAATATATTTGTCGCCATAAAGCTTAGCGATTTACACCCTAATGTCAAAGCATTTCTGGACTTTACCTTTAGAGTCATTGAAGAAGGAAAACCACATGAAATAGCCGCTGCTTTCACCTTTGGCCGTGAAGATTTGATTCCGGATATGTTTACGGCAATCCTGAAAAATTTCCAAGAAAACTTTCCTGATACGGACCTAAGAAAATTGGTCTATTATTTTGAAAGACATATAGAACTGGACGCTGATGAACACGGTCCTATGGCGATGCAAATGATAACCGAACTTTGCGATAATGATCCGCAAAAATGGGCAGATGTTGAAGAGGTAGCCAAAATGGCTTTAGAAAAACGCATCGGATTATGGGACGCCATCGAAGAAAGGATTACCGCAAAAATAGCCATGGCGTAAAACCATTTCTACCTTATTAGCGTAACTAGTATTAGAATTCATTAAACATCAATTATAACTAATGAAAAAATCGATCCCAATACTAGTTACGGTTTTATTAGCTTTCCTTTTAGCAAATTGCAGCACAGAAAATCCAGTATTTGAGAATAAGCCTATTATGCCAAATTCTCAAAACACGACTAACGCCGCAGCCGAAACCATTCCTATGGTAAAGACGCTAAATCACACCATCAACTATTTAGCGTTAGGAGACAGTTACACCGTAGGACAAAGCGTATGTTCGGACTGCAAGTTTCCGGAACAACTGCAAAAAAGCTTAAAAAACACCAATACCGCTAACAGCTATTCGCTAAAAGTGATTGCCCAAACAGGCTGGACCACAACAAATTTGATTTCAGGGATCAACAACCAAAACTTGAGCCCCAATTATGATTTGGTGAGCCTTCTGATCGGAGTAAACAATCAGTACCAGAACAAAGCCTTTTCCCTGTACGAGAAAGAATTTCCTGAATTGCTAAATAAAAGTATTGCGTTTGCCAAAGGCGACAAAAACAAAGTGATAGTAGTCTCGATTCCCGACTACGCTTACACGCCTTACGGCCAAGGCTCCGGAAATCAATCAAAAATTTCAACCGAGATTGACAACTACAATGCTTACGCCAAAAAATATTGCGAGGAAAACGCAGTTGCTTTTATAAACATTACTGACATCACCAGAAAAGGCTTAATGAATCCTGAGCTATTAGCGCAGGACGGTCTACATCCATCAGAAAAAGCTTATGCATTATTTGTGGAGCGGATAGCACCCGTGGCTGCCAGAATCTTAAACAAATAAAAAAAAGTCCCGATAAATCGGGACTTTTTTATTAATTCTCTGGAGCCAACTCCAGTTCTAAACCTTCCAAACTTTCGGTGATTGGGATTTGACAGCCCAAACGACTGTTTGCTTTTACGTAGAATGCCTCTGAGAGCATCGCTTCCTCGTCATCCCCCATTTCTGGCAAGGCAACATCATTAAGGACATAACACTGACAAGAAGCACACATGGCCATTCCGCCGCAAGTTCCTTCAACAGGAAGCTCATACGCTTTGCACAGTTCCATGATATTCATGGCCATATCCGTTGGCGCCTGCAATTCATGAATTACGCCTTCTCTATCTTTAATTTTTATTAATACATCCATTTTTTAAATATTGGAATTGGTTGGTTAATCGAGTGTATGGTTTTGCGTTAGGGATAGAAGCCGACTGTCGAAGCAGTGCGTATAGCCCGACCACTTTTAGAAAAAAGGCCTGTCACCGCAACGATAGACAGCCTTTTCTCTAAAAGTGGAAACGCCCTAATAACTATTTAAAGAATGTTTACAACAGTTTCAATTTGCGGCGCAAACTTCTTGATAGTGGTTTCCACTCCGGCTCTTAGCGTCATTTGGTTCACACTGCAACTGGTGCAGGCTCCTTCAAGCCGCACTTTGACATGTTTGCCTTCCTCAATGGAAATCAGCGTAATGTCGCCGCCGTCAGAATTCAAAAAAGGCCTGATTTCTTCCAATGCTTTTTGAACTTCAATTGTTAATTCTTCTGTTGTCATTTTATTCTATTTGCAAGATTCAAAACTTTATTATTCTAAAGTTTCAATCTCATATTATTTTTTTACCGCCGAACAACCTGCCATAGTTGTAATCTTTACGGCTTCTGTAGCGGGTAAATTTTCATTTCTGTTTACTACTTCTTGAACCACATTCCTCGTCACCTCATCGAAAATATGCTCGATTGGCGATGCGGTTTGCATGGCTGCGGGACGTCCATAATCTCCAGCCTCACGGATGGATTGCACGATTGGAATTTCTCCCAAGAAAGGAACGCCCAAATCTTCTGCAAGATCCTTAGCTCCTTCTTTTCCGAAGATGTAATACTTGTTTTCAGGTAATTCTTCAGGCGTGAAATAAGCCATGTTTTCGATAATTCCGAGAACAGGTACATTGATGGCCTCAGACATAAACATGGAAACCCCTTTTTTAGCGTCGGCCAAAGCCACGGCTTGAGGTGTGCTTACAATTACAACACCCGTAATTGGTAAGGATTGCACTATCGAAAGGTGAATGTCTCCGGTTCCTGGCGGCAAATCGACCAGCATGAAATCCAGTTCGCCCCAATCAGCATCAAATATCATTTGGTTCAGGGCTTTCGAAGCCATCGGTCCTCTCCAGATTACGGCCTGGCTTGGCGCCGTGAAAAATCCGATTGAGAGTATTTTTACTTCGTAACTTTCGACCGGTTTCATTTTTGACTTACCGTCAACGGTAACCGAAATTGGTTTTTCGCCCTCAACGTCAAACATTATTGGCATCGACGGCCCGTAAATATCGGCATCAAGGATTCCAACTGAAAACCCCATTTTAGCCAAAGTTACCGCAAGATTCGCAGTAACCGTAGATTTCCCTACTCCACCTTTACCGGAGGCAACTCCGATTATGTTTTTTATTCCTGGAATCGCTTTTCCTTTTATTTCCGGTTTGTCCGGAACCTCTACTTTACTGTTGATTTTTATTTTGGCTTCCTGAGAAACTAATTCAAGTATGGCTTTTTTGATATCGTCTTCTGCACGTTTTTTGATGTGCATCGCTGGTGTGTGTAAAACTAAATCGACCACTACCTCATCCCCAAAAGTGATTACGTTTGCAATCGCTCCACTCTCTACCATGTTCTTTCCTTCTCCAGCTATAGTAATTGTTTCTAAAGCTTTAAGAATGTCTTTTCTATCTAATTTCATATAAGTTTACTATTTTCAATTGATTTTTATAGTTGAAACGTTATGTTTATTTAAACTGATTTCAGATTGCAAAGATAACAGTTTAAGTTCTTATAACAGTCGTTTTTGCATTGCATTTATTGATGCAAAAATTAGCGGGAATTACAGGGATTTATCTTGTTGTTATTTGGTTATTCCGGATAAGCGGAAGTCTTCTTGTCGGTTTGCAGCTGCAGTTGTTGTCTATTCTTCGATTACATCAGGAGTCCAGAAGTGTTTCTCGAAATCGATAATCTGGTTGTTTATCACTTCAATCCCTTCGCTTTCCAACAATTGTTGCATGAGATTAGTTCCGTCAAAATGGAATTTTCCCGTAAGCAATCCCTTTCTGTTCACCACACGATGTGCAGGAACATCATCCTTACCGTGTGCCGCATTCATTGCCCAACCTACCATCCTAGCGGAACGGGCCGTCCCCAACGCTTTGGCGATCGCACCATACGAAGTTACCTTACCGTAAGGTATTTGATTGGCGATGAGGTACACTCTTTCGAAAAAATTATCGTTCGACATGGATTTAACTGATTTTAAAAAGTAACAATTAAGTTGTTTTAAGTCCTACTTCCCTATATAATACCGAATGATATTGAACAAGGTGACAAACGAAATCATGCCAGTTATACTACCAATAATCGTATTCATGTTTCTCAACATATAATCGGCCCTCGTTTCTATTTTTTGGAAGAATCTGATATAAAAATAAAAGACAAGTGCGGATCCCAATACTACACCGCTTACAAAAATAAAAATAGAAGTTATGTCAAATGAAAAAAGATCATACGACGACAAAGTAATGCTGACGAAAACATAATATGGAATGGGGAAAAAATTAAGTGCCGAAAGCAACATGCCCAGAAAAAAACGCTTCTTTTTGCTGTTCTTTTTGATTTTGGCTTTCTTTATTTTTGGCTTTTTGGCTATCCACAAAAAATAAACCGTCAGGGCACCAAATATGCCAAATCCCATTTCACGCAACAATATGATTATATCAGGGCGAATGTCTATGACTTGAGCAAATAAAATAGCCACATAGGCTTGAAAAAAGATGATAATTATCGCGCCAAAAACAAACCAAAACGCATTTCTTCCACCTTCTTTGAGATTCACTTTGGCTGCCGTCATATTAATCAATCCCGGCGGAATGATACCTATTACAGCGGTGATGAAGCCTAAAAAGTAAGGTATGATTAAATTCATTTAGTTGGGTTCAAACATTCAATATTGGCCACATATTCCAGCTACATCCGTATTGTTATTCCTTGATTTTAAATCGAATATACGTAATTGCTTTATTAACTTCCAAATATTGTTTTTCGTAAAAAGTCTGGAAAGCAGTCACTTCCTCCGGACTCCCTTCATTCACGTACACATTATGATTGGCGTACAAAACTTCATGCCCTTCGCCATGGAGCAAGCCCAATGTATAACCGTGCATGAATTCGCTATCGGTTTTTAGGTTAACGACACCGTCTTTTTTGAGTATTTTTTTATACAATTGCAAAAACTCCGAATTAGTCATACGGTGTTTGGTCCTCTTGTATTTTATTTGCGGATCCGGGAAAGTGATCCATATCTCATCTACTTCGTTTTCGGCAAAAACATGATTAATGAGTTCGATTTGAGTTCTAATGAAAGCCACGTTATGCAATCCTTCATCAACGGCGGTTTTGGCCCCACGCCAAAAACGGGCTCCTTTGATATCTATACCTACAAAGTTTTTATTTGGGTATCTTTCAGCTAATCCTACTGAATATTCGCCTTTTCCACAACCTAATTCCAACACTAAAGGATTGTCATTTTTAAAGAAATCTGAATTCCATTTGCCTCTTAAGGGAAACAAATTAGACACTACTTCTTCTCTTGTTGGTTGAAAAACGTTACTGAACGTTTCGTTTTCCATGAACCTTTTTAACTTATTTTTACTTCCCACGATTTTTAAAATATTTACTTCGTACAATTCGACCTAAAGGTCTCGGGTCGCAAAATTAAGGAAATATATAAGACCGAAGGGTATGGCGGTGAATTATTTACTGCTGCCGTCAATTTTAGGAATAAAAACAAGTTATCGCTCCCCTTTTTGTAAGTTAATCAGCAATGCATCCTCTATGGGCGCTTTAATTTTGACTACTTCATTGACATTATCGTTAGGAACGGTCATAGACAAAACGTAATGCTTAATTTTCCAGTCCTTGCCTATTTTCACCAAAACGCCCGAGCCCCTGCAAATTTTCATTTGAGTATTGAGCAATTCATCAAACCAAGCCGTTTTTCCACTTTTGTCAAAATAAATATGACGTTCCAGAGCGGTAAAATTCCATGCTTTTCCCTTATCAAAATAGGGTTTTGCAAAGGCTTGGAATTCCGTTTTGTTCCAGTTCTCCGTCGCATCGGTACCAATGAAAATGGCATCCTCGGTCATCAAATTGAAATAGTCATCGTGTTTTGCCTCGGCGGCGGCCTTGTGCCAAGAGTCAAGCATCATATTGATTTTTCCTTTGTCTTTGTTTTGCTCAACCTTAAGGGTTGTAAAAGCCGAGCATAATAAAACACTCATTGAGAGAAGTAATATATTTTTCATAGTTATATAATTATTGGTTTTTTTGAATACGAATGAAATTCCGTTTTTTTACCTAAACCCAAAATTCAATTTTCTATCATGCTATAAAACAACACTTTGAATCAACGAAAAGAATCGAATTTTTTACAACAAACTAAAAATCAGTTTGAAAACGGAAAGGTAAATATAGCTTTTTAAGCCAAATAATTTTACCCTAATTACAAACCCCATTATCGAATGCTATTTTAACGTATTTTTGCACCGCTTATAAACATTAAGCATAAAACCCCAAGTATGAGAAAGTTAATTGTACCTACTGCAATGCTTGTTTCCTTGTTTTTCCTTACCCTGATTTCCTGTAAGAAAAATGAAATTTCCGCTTCAATTCAAGCTGACATAAACACTCCTTTTGACAGTGCCTTAGTGAAAACTTTTTTCACCGAACACCCTTTGTTAAAAAAATATCAAGGAGATGTCGAGAAATTATATCAAAAACACCAATACCACTATGTATGGTATGATAAAAATGGAATCAATGAATTTGGTAATGTTCTGTACGACAAAATCAATTCCCTAAAGGAAGAGGGGATACAGAATACCGTTCCGTACCTAGACGAGCTTGACCTAGTTTACGATAATATGGATGACAACCGGAAACCAAATGTTGATAACGATTTGCTAAATTCGGCACTGTATTTCTATTACACCGAAACCGTTTATGATGGTTTAGACGTCTCGAAATCAAAAGAAATGGAATGGTATCTTCCGAGAAAGAAAGAATCATATGTCAATTATCTAGACGCTCTTTTAAAAGACGCTTCGTTAATCAACAAGGAAGAGAAAGGTGTGTTGAGCCAATATTTCCTGCTTAAAGAGGTATTATCGCAATACCGTCAAATGGAAAAAAAGGGCGGATGGAAAACTATAGTTTCAGATCCAAAATTCAAATCCTACAAAATTGGCGATAGTTCTAAAACCATTGCGCAAATAAGACAACGCTTGTTCATCTCGGATGACATTGCCTCTGACTCCAAAAGTGCCATTTACGACAAAACATTAGCTGCAGGTGTTTTAAAATACAATAAACGAAGTGGCAATGCGTCCAGCACGGTTATTTCAAAGGAACTAATCAAGGATTTGAATGTGCCTGTTGCACAACGTATAAAAACGCTTATGGTTAACATGGAACGTTGTCGTTGGATTTCAAATGACGTTACCAAAACCAAAGAATTAATCGCCATCAATATTCCGGCTTACGAATTAACCTATTTTAGAAACGGAAAACCTGAATTGCATTCTGACGTCGTGGTTGGTAAAACCATGAATAAAACGGTGATCTTTAGCGCCGCGATGAAATACATTGTTTTCGCTCCTTATTGGAACATCCCGAAGAGCATCCTGGAAAAAGAAGTGCTTCCTGGAATAGAAAAAAACCCGAACTATCTGGAGGAACATGATATGGAGTGGAACAAAGAAAACGTTCGACAAAGACCTGGGCCAAAAAACTCCTTGGGTTTAATCAAGTTCTTGTTCCCCAATTCGAATGCCATTTATTTACACGATACACCTGCCAAAAGTCTGTTCAACAAAGAAGACAGAGCTTTTAGCCATGGCTGTATTAGAGTGGCCAAGCCAACTGAACTGGCAATGCACATCTTGCAAAATGACAAAGAATGGGACAAAGAAAAGATTGAAGCGGCAATGAATCGCGGAGAGGAAACTTGGTATACCCTCAAAAATAAAATTCCGGTTTATATTGGTTATTTCACTGCTTGGGTAGATACTGAAGGAATAGTTCATTTCTACGAGGACGTATATGATAGAGACGAGGAGTTGGCAGACTTACTTTATATAAAATAGTGTTCATCGCCTAGAAATCTAAACTGGAAAACCTTGCGGAATAAGCATCAAAAAGGCCCCCTTCTTATTTTAAGAAAGGGGCCTTTTTTTATATTCACAACTCCGAAAAGATTGGCGTTTAATATTCCTTTTGTTTTTCAAAAGAAGTCGCCAGTACTTTTTTCATCTTGTCCAGAGCGCCGTGAAATGCTTTTTCTGTTGAATCGGCGTGGTCAGTCACCACTACAGGCTGCATTTTTGTCGGACGAGCTTCTATAACGCATTTTTTGTCATTAGTCCCTGGCTTATCGCCATTTTCGTCAGCAAAATAAACTTCGATTCGGGTAATTTTATCATCAAAACGTGAAAGTGATTTTTCCAATTCGCCAGAAAAATAGGTTTCTTGTCTTTCGTTTCCTTCTACATTTTTGTCGGTGTTAATTTGTATCTTCATATTGTTATCAATTTATATTTGTCTTCCAAAACTAAACTTAATAAGATAAAGAAACTAAGCCATTAGTAAAACATTATGAAAGTAAGGAAAATCAGATATCTAATCACATGTAATTGCCGCCATTAGGCAGAGAATTGTTTTTGTCTGGTTTCTATTTCCTTTTGGATTATGGCCACACAAGCCTCAAAATTATTTTCTATATGGGCACTCCAAAAGCGTAGCACTTTCCAGTCATGCCCTTCCAGATACTGGTTCACCTCAATGTCCCTTTGGCGGTTTCGCTCGATTTTTTTCTTCCAAAACTCGGGATTGGTTTTGACTCGGTTTTTCTGGTTTTCCCAATCCTTGCCGTGCCAGAATTCGCTGTCCACAAATATGGCTATTTTTAGTTTTTTAAAGGTGAGGTCGGGTGTTCCAAAGACGGTCCTGTTGTTCTTGCGATATCTATAGCCGAGATGCCATAGGGCTTTCGCCAAGCGCACCTCGTCCTTGGTGTTGGTGCTGCGAATGGCGGCCATGATTTTAGAGCGCTGGGCTGGCGTGACACGATCCATGATCGGTGATTTAGGAATCCTTACCCAAAGTTAGGTCCTTTATTTGGCAAACCAAAGCCGTAGAAGAATGGTTTGGCGATTTGAGATTGCGAAGCCGCAAGATAAAAATCCAAGTCCCCAAGCACTTGGACCGTTAATTCTATCCTAATTCCTTTTTGGACAGCAAAGAAATTATTTAACTTTAGTAAAAGTTTTCACGATGAAAAACTTTGTCACAACAATTGTAGTACTATTCGGCTTCTTTATAGCCTCAGCTGACCGTCATAGAAATGAACCTTTTACGGACAGGGCGTTGTACAACCTGAAAACAATCGCAAATATCGTCGCCAAAAAACCAATTGTCGACATAGACAGTGCTAATGTCAATCTGTTTTATCAAAAGTATCCCAAATTAAAAAAGTACAAATCCGATGTGATGACATTGTACAAAAACCGAAAATACAATACCATTTGGTTTGACAATAAAGGGCTCATCGAGTTTGCCAATTTGTTGTACTCCAAAGCAAGCCAACTAGAAAATGAAGGCTTAAACTTCAACTTAGCCTACCGAGATAAAATTGACGCCATTTTCAATAAAGGAACCAATGCAGACCTATCTCCAGTCAACACGGAAATAATGCTTTCAACGATGTATATTTTTTATGCCAAAAAAGTGTTTCACGGAATAGACAGCAATAAATTCGAGCAAATCGACTGGTTTTTACCCCGAAAAAACGTTTCCTATACAAGCCTACTGGATTCCATATTAGCAGCGCCCCAACTGCTGGACAAAAACGAAAAGCAACTCTTCGGACAATATTACAAATTGCGTGAAGCGTTAACGAGATACCGCGAAATAGAAAAAAGCGGCGACTGGCCACTTATCGAAACCAACCCATTAGTGCCGATTCACCATCTGGGAGACAGTTCAAAAACAATCGGTCAAGTGAGGCATCGCCTATTTGTCACGGGGGACCTAAAAAAGGATTCCAAAAGCAACGTTTTCGATCCCGAACTAATGGAAGGGGTTCTAAAGTTCAACCGAAGGAATGGTTATCGGCCAAATCATTACATTGGCCCCCGCCAGATCAATAGGATGAATATACCTATCGAAAAGTACATCAAAACCATCATAGTCAATATGGAACGTTGCCGCTGGATTCCTCCAGCTTTGGCAAAAGAGCAAGAACTCATAATAGTGAACATTCCGGCTTTTAAGTTGGTCTATTTTAAAAATGGCGAGCGAGCATTGGAGTCTCGGGTATTTGTGGGCATCAACATGATGGAAACGGTCATTTTCAGTTCGAGCATCAGCCGCATCGTGTTCAGTCCCTACTGGAACGTGCCGCGGAGCATTGTTGAAAACGAAATCAAGCCAGCGATGAAAAAGGACCCAGACTATCTGGAGAAAAAGAATATGGAGTGGAACGACGGCAAAGTCAGACAAAAACCGGGAGAAAAAAACGCCTTGGGATTGGTAAAGTTTGTTTTCCCCAACACCTACGACATCTATCTGCATGACACGCCTTATAAAACAAATTTTGAGGTCGATATACCTTTGTTCAGCCACGGCTGTATCAATATGCAAAAAGCCAAAGAATTGGCGCTATTGATTTTAAAGAACAATCCGGATTGGCCGCCAGAAAAGGTAGATAAGGCCATGAATGGCGGCAAGGAAATCACTTATGTTCTGAAGAAGAAAATACCGATCCATATCGGGTATTTCACGACTTGGGTAAACGATGCAGATGAAATCAATTTTTACTTTGACATCTATCAGAAAGACAACAGTCTGGCCGACCTCCTTTTTGATTATGATTCCGAATAAAGCAAAGCAGCAAGTAGGGACGGTGAAATTTCCGCTCGATTGGCCTATTCATTTATAGTCAAGACATGTATAATCGACAGTGACGATTGACTTCATTGCCATTTTCGCAATCCGCTTTATGAGGTCGCTTTCAAATCATGTAATTTGACCCCGAATTAATGTCAATCATCTAATTTTTAGCTAATTAGAGTTATTATTTTCTTATATTTAATATGCTAAAAATTAAAGATTATGAAAGTCAAACTCTCCCCTTTTACAATTCTTTTTTTATCACTGAACTCAATCTTGATTTTTTGTGCATCTAGAAAAATTAATCCAGAAAAAAAGCCTTCTTCCCGTTCGACATATACAAACATGGACATTCAAATAAATCCTGCTGATAATATTGATTCACAGGTTTATGATACTTGGGTAAAAAAAACCAAAACACATGCGGACCAAGCCTATGATGAAGTTGTCTACAAGAAGAAGCAAAAAATAATGGAAGACGCAAAGTCCCTTATAGAAGTCTCAGCCAAAGATGATATTGCTGATGGTCCCGATGCGCTAAAAACTGAAGTTACTTCTGGTGCTCTTGTGCATACCATTTCTGGTAAACAGACTAAAATTTCGCCGATGCTACGAGAAAATCGGAAAATCGACGCGACTGCCAATTATACAGGATTAGCTAACTATTTTGGTTACGTTATCAAATAGGGTTATTTATGGTTTGGGGAAATGATGCCAGGCAAATCAATTTTTATTTTGACTCCATTATGAAGACGTCAGCCCAGTCGGACCAAAATCATGCACTTCAACCCCACATTCGTGTCAATAATCTGATTTTCAACAAATTAATAAAGTTATATTTGTTTTTAATTATCTTTAACATCCTAAAAATTTAAAGATAAATACTATGAAATTTAAACTCTCCTTTATTAGAACTCTTTTTATATTATTGGGTTCTGTTCTGATTTTTGGCGCCTTCACGAAAATCAAGTCAAACAAAAATCTTTCATCCGGTTTGACTCTTAAAAACATGGATCCCTCAGTAAGACCTGGCGATAATTTTAATGCCTATGTAAATGGCACTTGGATGAAAAACACTAAAATACCTGCTGACAAAGCTTCTTATGGCATTGCATACATGATTCACGAGAAAGCACAGGAAGACGTGAAAGCCATCATCGAGAATGCTGCTAAAGGCAAGTTTGCCGATGGTTCAGATGAACAAAAAATTGGGGATTTTTACGGCGCTTTTATGGATACTTTAGCGAGAGACCAAATCGGAATTTCACCATTGCTTCCCGAATACCAGAAAATTGATGCCATTGCCAATTACAATGATTTGGCTGCCTATTTTGGTTACGCTAACAAATCGGGTATTAATACCCCATTTGCAATAGGAGTTGTCGAAGATTTTAAAGATCCAACCCAATATATGCTTTACACCTGGCAAAGCGGTCTAAGACTGCCGGACAGGGAATTTTATTTTCTTGACGATGTCAAATCAAAGGAGATACGCCGAAAATATGTAATTCACATCCAAAATATGTTACAGCTTGGCGGAATTCCAAATTCAACTGAACTGGCCCCAAAAATTATGGCTTTAGAAACTACTTTGGCCGCTAAACAGATGAAAAAAGAAGAAACCCGTGATTATGTAAAGCTTTACAACAAATATGCTTTAAAAAATCTAGACCAACTCATGCCTGATTTTGCTTGGACTTCCATGCTAAATAATGCAGGAATTATTGGGCAAAAAAACATTGTCGTTACCCAAGTCGAATACATAAAATCACTCAACAATATCATAAAAACCACCCCTTTAGACACTTGGAAAGCCTATTTAAAATGGAGTGCTATCCATGCAGCCTCAAGGTCATTAAACACTGATTTAAACACCGAAAACTTTGACTTCTACGGCAAAACCCTTTGGGGGGTACAAACTCAACTGCCTCTTTGGCGAAGAGGTGTTGATAAAGTAAATAACAACCTTGGAGAGATTATAGGGAAAGTATATGTGAAAAAACATTTTCAACCCGAAACCAAAGAGAAAGTAACCATATTGGTTAA
>NZ_DATBVQ010000155.1:0-10794 GCF_036515215.1 Flavobacterium sp. | reverse complement strand
TAAAAATGGGTAAAATAATCGGAATTGATTTAGGTACGACAAACTCTTGTGTTTCTGTAATGGAAGGTAATGAAGCAGTTGTTATTCCTAACGCAGAAGGAAAAAGAACAACACCATCTATCATCGCTTTTGTTGAAGGTGGCGAAATTAAAGTAGGAGATCCTGCAAAAAGACAAGCGGTAACGAATCCTACCAAAACAATTGCTTCTATTAAACGTTTTATGGGTCATTCTTTTGCTGAAGTTTCTGCTGAAGCGAAAAGAGTTTCTTACAAAGTTGTAAAAGGGGACAACAATACTCCACGTGTGGATATTGATGGTCGTTTATACACTCCACAAGAATTGTCAGCAATGACTCTTCAAAAAATGAAAAAAACAGCTGAAGACTATTTAGGTCAAACTGTTACTGAAGCGGTTATTACTGTTCCTGCTTACTTTAATGATGCACAACGTCAAGCTACAAAAGAAGCTGGTGAAATTGCAGGTCTTAAGGTAATGCGTATTATCAATGAGCCTACAGCAGCAGCGCTTGCTTACGGTCTTGATAAAAAAGGTAAAGATCAAAAAATTGCCGTTTATGATTTAGGTGGAGGTACATTTGATATCTCTGTTCTTGAATTAGGAGACGGAGTTTTTGAAGTATTGTCTACAAACGGAGATACTCACTTAGGTGGGGATGATTTTGACCATGAAATTATTGACTGGTTAGCTGACGAATTTAAAGCTGAAGAAGGTATTGACTTGCGTCTTGACCCAATGTCATTGCAACGTTTGAAAGAAGCTGCCGAAAAAGCAAAAATCGAATTGTCTTCTTCTACTGAAACTGAAATCAACTTACCTTATGTAACTGCTACAGCTTCAGGACCAAAACACCTTGTTAAAAAATTATCTAGAGCTAAATTTGAGCAATTAACTGATTCATTAGTTAAACGTTCTATGGCACCAGTTGCTAAAGCGTTGAAAGATGCAGGTTTATCTGTTTCTGATATTGACGAAGTGATCCTTGTAGGAGGTTCTACTCGTATGCCAAGAATCGCTGACGAAGTAGAAAAATTCTTCGGTAAAAAAGCGTCTAAAGGAGTTAACCCTGATGAGGTTGTTGCAATTGGAGCAGCTATTCAAGGTGGAGTTCTTTCTGGAGATGTAAAAGATGTATTGTTACTTGACGTTACACCATTATCTTTAGGTATCGAAACTATGGGAGGAGTTATGACTACATTAATTGAGTCTAACACAACTATCCCAACTAAAAAATCGCAAGTATTCTCTACTGCTGCAGATTCTCAACCAACAGTTGAAATTCACGTATTGCAAGGAGCTAGAGCAATGGCTGCTGACAACAAAACTATTGGTCGTTTCCATTTAGATGGTATACCACCAGCACCAAGAGGTGTTCCACAAATTGAAGTAACTTTTGATATTGATGCTAATGGTATCATCAAAGTTTCTGCAACTGACAAAGGAACAGGAAAATCTCATGACATTCGTATCGAAGCTTCTTCTGGATTAACAGCTGAAGAAATCGAAAGAATGAAAAAAGATGCAGAAGCTAATGCTGATGCTGACAAAATTGCAAGAGAAAGAGCTGAAAAATTGAACGAAGCAGATGGAATGATCTTCCAAACTGAAACTCAATTGAAAGACCTTGGAGCAAAATTATCTGATGAAAACAAAGTTGCTGTAGAATATGCATTGACTGAATTGAGAATGGCTCACCAATCTCAAGACATTCCAGCTATTCAAACTGCACTTGATAACATCAATGCTGCTTGGAAAACTGCTACTGAAGCAATGTACGCACAAGGAGAACAAGGCCAAGAAGCTGCACAGCCACAAACTGAAGCGCAAGGAGACGATGTTCAAGACGTAGATTACGAAGAAGTAAAATAATTATTTCGCGTAGAGATGAACTGTTGTGAATCTCTCCATCATACAAAAAACCGTTCGCCTTTGGTGAACGGTTTTTTTTTGTCTCATTATATTTTAGATTTTTTAAAACTGACAGCTTTCAAAAACTTGCAGCGTTTATTTTTTCAGGAATGATGAGTTTTATTTATGACTAAGATAAATTCAAACATGATTTTTCTCATGAAATAAAACTAAAGTAGCAATTACTTTTGTATTGTAAGGAATTTTAGAAAAATTTCAAATATGTTAAGGAATAACAGATTTCTTCCAGTTTTTCGTAATATTACTGTATATATAATTTTGCATGAGAAAAATTAAATTCAAAAAAGGTCGCAAGGGACTATCGAACCATCTGGAGTATACGGGTACGCATAAAAAGTTTGAGTCAGAAATGCAATTGTTTGTCTATGACGATTTGAGAATTACCGAATACGAAGATCTGGATATAGCCGATTTTAAAAAATGCATTAATCCCGAGCAAAATAATTGGCTCAATCTGCATGGCTTAAACGAAATTGAAATTATTGAGGGTATAGGAGATTTTTTCAAAATAGACAATTTTCTGCTTTCCGATATTTTGAATACTGGCAGGAGAACAAAACTCGAAGAGTTTCCGGACACTTTGTTTTTTAACATAAAGTCGATGCTGCCTTCGGAACATTCCGATAACATCAGTGTCGAACAAATTAGTTTCTTGATAAAAGACGGCATTTTGATCTCCTTTCAAGAAAAAAGGAGTGATTTTTTTATTCACATCAGAGAACGAATCCGAAACCATGCAGGAGTAGTGAGATCAAAAAAAGTTGATTTTTTGCTCTATCTTCTATTGGATGCCATTATTGAAAATTTCTATGTGACCATGGAAAACGAAGAAGATAAGGTGGAAGAATTAATCAATTTGTCCAAGAATAGCGCTGACCCGGAGATTTTGGTTCGAATTGAAAAGCATCGCGACAATTTTAATTTCCTGAAGCGATCCATAATTCCATTGCGTGATTCGTTGTATGCCATTAAAATGCTGAAAGAGGACGAAGAATTTAAGGTGATTGAAGCGGAGACGTATAGCTATTATTCGCGTTTGCATCAAAAAAGCTTGGAACTACTGGAACAAATAGAGTCTGACATGGGGATGCTGGAGAGCGCTTCCAATTTCTTTTTTTCCTCCCAAACACATAAGATGAATGAGATCATGAAAACGCTGACGATTGTTTCGGCGATATTTATCCCCCTAACTTTTATTGCGGGTGTGTACGGAATGAATTTCAAATATATGCCCGAACTACAATATGAAAATGGATATTTTGCCGTTATCGGTGTTATGGTTTTAATCGTATTGGGTATGATTGTCTATTTTAAAAAAAGGGACTGGTTTTGAGAATAAATAGTAAAGTAACGTGTAAAGTGTTGAATGAAATTGCTCAATTTAATTTGGAATAACAATAAAAATAAAGAGAATGAACAAGGCAATATATATAGCAACAAGCGAGCATAACAGCGGGAAATCAATCATAACGCTTGGTCTAATGAGCATGCTTATCGGTAAAACTGCCAAAGTGGGTTACTTCAGGCCGATAATAGAAGATTTTGAGGATGGAAAATTGGATAACCATATCGAAACCGTAATTAATTACTTTGGTTTGGATATTGCTTTTGAAGATGCTTTTGCCATCACAAAAAGCAAACTCATCAAGAAGAAAAACAAAGGTAAAATCGGAGAGGTGCTGGATCTAATTATTGAAAAATACAAAAAGTTAGAGGAGCAGTTCGATTTTGTTTTGGTCGAGGGGACCAGTTTTAGCGGGGAAGGGACAGTCATTGAATTGGACATGAATGTGCTGATTGCAAAAAATTTGGGAATACCAACTATAATCGTGGGTTCTGGTGTGGGGAAAACATTAGAGGAGTTGATTGACAGTCTTTATCTGGCTTATGACTCATTTAAGGTGAAGGATGTTGAAGTGTTAGCCGTCATTGCCAATAAAGTGCAACGCGAAAACATAAAATTGGTTACGGATGGTTTAAAAGCAAGTTTGCCGGAAGAGGTGCTGGTAAATTCCATACCTCTTGTATCGAGTTTAAACAACCCTACCATTAAAGAAATTGTCGATGAGCTCGGCGCCAAAGTACTCTTTGGGGGCGAGTTTTTAAATAATGAAATCGGGAATTTCAGCGTAGGAGCCATGCAATTGCGCAACTATTTGTTGCATTTAAAAGAAAATGCCCTTGTTATCACTCCAGGGGATCGGGCCGATATTATTTTGGGAGCCTTACAAGCCAATGAATCTGCCAACTATCCTTCAATCTCGGGAATAGTGCTGACGGGGAACATATTGCCTGAAGATAGTATCCTGAAATTAATTGAAGGTTTAACTAGCATTGTGCCCATTATTTCTGTTGAAGGCGGAACCTACAGTATTACCAATAGAATAGGCGATATTAAGTCTAAGATATACGCCAACAATACCCAAAAAATTGAGACCTCAATCAACACTTTCGAGAAGTATGTTGACTTGGATAGTTTGTCCGAAAAGCTGAGTGCTTTTGAAGTGGAAGGAATGACACCAAAAATGTTTCAATACAATCTTGTTAAAAGGGCCAAGAAACACAGAAAACATATTGTGTTACCCGAAGGGAATGACGACAGAATTTTAATCGCAACTTCACGATTGTTGGCGATGGATGTGGTTGATATTTCAATTATCGGGAACAAAAAACAAATTGAAAATAAAGTGGCAGAGTTGGGAATCGCTTTTGATTTTTCGAAGGTAAAAATCATCAATCCAATCGAATCGGAACATTACGAGGATTACGTAAACACCTATTACGAGTTGCGAAAAGCCAAAAACGTTACATTAGGAATGGCCAAAGACTTAATGGAAGACGTATCCTATTTTGGGACGATGATGGTGTATAAGGGAGATGCGGACGGAATGGTTTCCGGGGCAGCACACACCACCCAGCATACCATCTTGCCCGCTTTGCAATTCATTAAAACAAAACCCGATACCTGCATCGTTTCCTCGATATTTTTCATGTGTTTGGAAGATCGGGTTTCTGTTTTTGGAGACTGTGCCATCAATCCCAACCCGACAGCGGAACAATTGGCGGAAATAGCAATTTCTTCAGCAGATTCTAGTTCGGCTTTCGGTATAGAACCAAAGATTGCAATGCTTTCATATTCTTCGGGTGCTTCCGGAAAAGGGGACGAGGTCGACAAGGTAAGGGCCGCAACAGAGATAGTCCGTAAAAAACGTCCCGACCTGAAAATCGAAGGCCCGATTCAATACGATGCTGCGGTAGATATGGAAATTGGTCAAAGTAAAATGCCGAATTCGGAGGTTGCAGGACAGGCCAGTGTGCTTATTTTCCCTGATTTAAACACGGGAAACAATACTTATAAAGCCGTACAGAGAGAAACTGGAGCCTTGGCCATAGGACCGATGTTGCAGGGCCTAAACAAACCCGTAAACGATTTAAGTCGCGGTTGCACGGTGGATGATATTATCAACACGGTGGTGATTACGGCAATACAAGCGCAGGGACTTTAGCTTATTTATTCAAGGATTGAAATATTAAGAGATTTAAAAATTAATATTTCAATCTTTTAATCTTTTAATAATATTTAATGAAAATAGTAATTATAAACTCGGGGAGTTCTTCCATAAAATACCAATTAATTGAAATGCCGAGCAATGAAGTCATCTGTTCAGGCATGATTGACAGAATAGGATTGGAAACTTCGAATCTAAGTTATGCGACAAGTAAGGTAAAGCTAGAGGAGACATTACCGATTGCCACCCATAAAATTGGTTTAGAAAAGATTGCCGAATTGTTGATGGATGAAAAAAATGGCGTGATCAAAAGCACAGGGGAGATTGATGCCGTTGGTCATCGAGTGGTCCATGGCGGAGCGAGTTTCAGCAATACCGTTGTCATCAACGATGAGGTAAAAGAAAAGATAAAGCAACTTTTTGCTTTAGCGCCTTTGCATAACCCCGCCAACTTAGAGGGGATAAATGTGGCAGAAGCCATTTTTACCAATGCAAAGCAAATTGCCGTTTTTGACACTGCTTTTCATCAAACAATTCCGGTTGTTGCGCATAAATATGCACTGCCGAATTATCTTTTGACAGAAAATAAAATACGGGTATATGGTTTTCATGGAACAAGTCATAAATATGTTTCTGAAAGAGCAAATGAATATTTGGAGAACAGCTCAAAAATAATAACGATCCATTTGGGTAACGGATGTAGTATGACCGCCATTAAGGAAGGGAAAAGTGTTGACCACAGTCTTGGTTTTGGTCCCATGAACGGATTAATTATGGGGACAAGAAGTGGTGATGTTGACCAGTCCGTGATTTTTTATCTTGTTAAAACTTTAGGCTATACGCTTGATGACGTCAATACGATGTTGCAAAAGCAAAGTGGAATGCTTGGCCTTACCGGCTACAGCGATTTGAGGGATATAGAGTCAAATGCCGAGCTTGGAAATGTTGATTGTCAACTGGCATTGGCGATGAACGCCTATCGAATAAAGAAATACATAGGTTCTTACGCAGCAGTTTTGAATGGCCTGGACGCCATCGTTTTTACCGCTGGAATAGGCGAAAATTCTTCTTACATCAGAAAACTCGTGTGTACTGATATGGATTATTTCGGGATTAAATTAGACACTGAAAAGAATAACATTCGCTCCAAGGAAATAAGAGAAATCAATACGACTGATTCGAAAACAAAAATATTGGTAATACCTACCAATGAAGAATTTGAAATCGCAAATCAGGTTTACGAACTTCTTGAGTAATAAAAAATAGGTTTAGTCTTAAAAGCTTCTCGGTAAGGGAGGCTTTATTTTATGCTCTTTATTGAATAAATGTAATTATATTTGAAGATAAATGATACAATTTTGAAAGTAAGAATAATAAAAATAGTCCTTTTCTGTTTTATTTCCTGCCATTTGTATTCTCAGGAATTGCTTCCATTTGTTGAGAATTACAGTAAATCAAATTATCAAGGGGACAACCAAATTTGGAATGTGGCTCAAGGAAATGATGCTGCCATGTATTTTGCCAATAACCATTATTTACTTCGTTATGATGGGGTAAAGTGGGGGAAATACATGCTGCCCAATAAAACGGTCATTCGTTCGATATTTGTCGATGGGGATAAAATTTATTCGGGTTCTTATAAGGAATTTGGTTATTGGTCGCGAAAGGACGGCAACATGAATTATGTCTCGATTTCAAAAGGGAACAAGGTTTTTGACGATACTGAGAACGAGGAGATTTGGAAAATCTTTAAATTTAATGGCAAAATTTACTTCCAATCATTTAATAGAATTTTTATTTATGACGGGAAATCTATTCAGAAAACTAAGCTGCCGCATCTTATATCGTATTGCTTTATAGTAGACAATCAACTTTTGATCGCTTCTGTAGAGAACGGCGTTTATAGAATGAATAATTCAGGTATCGAAAAGGTAAAGGGTTGGTCCATCTTAGAGCATAACGTTATTCATGACATTGAGAAACATAAAAACAAAACATACTTTTTTACCAAGAAAAACGGTGTTTATGTTGAAGAGAACGGGGTTTTAAGTTCTTGGAAAAGTCCGCTGAATGAAACGTTAAAAACGGCAAATGTAAATGCCGCCAAGTTTATCAAGAATGATAAATTAGTTATCGGGACCGCAAGTGAAGGCGTTTATATCTACGATTTAAATACCGATACCTATAAAAACATCAATAGGAACAATGTACTGATGAACAATTCTATTTTGAGTATCGGAATAGATAAAGAAAATGACTTGTGGTTGGGTCTTGATAATGGGATTGCGCATATTGAAGTCAATTCGGCCATTTCCATTTTTTCTGATAATTCCGGAGTTTTAGGGTCGGTATATTCAGTTGCGACAATCGGGAAAGGGTATTTGATGGCTTCCAATCATGGCGTTTTTAAGTATGAAAACAACCAATTTTCAGCAATTCCAACTATGCAAGGGCAGGCTTGGAATATCAGCAAAATAAATGACAAGTACCTTATTGGCCACAACGAGGGAACCTTCATTTATGAAAAAGGCATATTCTCAAAATTAAATAATAGGAATGGAGGCTGGAACCTTACGAAAAGTAATATTAACAATTCTTATTTGCAGGCAACCTATAGTGGGATAACCATTTACAAGGACGGCAATGATTTATCTAAAAAGGTCGATATAAATGATCTTTTGAAACCAATAAAATATGTTGCCCAAAATAAAAAAAACGAAATCTGGGCAGCAGATAATTATAGAGGATTATATCGAATTCAGTTGAACGACAACTTTGAAACTATTGATGTAGAAAATGTCAGTCAACGAAATAAAATCGCAAACGATTTTGGAGTGAAAATATTTGAGTTCCGAACAGAAATACTCTTTTTAATCCATAATTCTTGGTACACTTATAATTCCATCACGAATCAGTTAGAGCAGAATCAATTGTTTAATTCTAATTTCAGGAATATATCAGATATTGTGGCTATTGATGACAGCCATTTTATGGTGTTAAAAGAGGGACTTTTGTATCCTATCTACGTAGACGGAAATAAATTTGTTTGGAACAGCATTCAAGAAAAATATTATAAGGGAAAAATCATCAATGACAATTTAAAGATATTCAAAAAAAAGAGCAACTATTTGCTAAACTTGGATGACGGATTCATCTCTCTGCAACTGGAAAACAACTCCAAAACGGCTCAAAAAATAAGGATTGAAGCTTATAATAATGAGAATTTGATTAGCAACGAATCAAAAATAAAATATAATTCAGAGTTAAGGATAAATGTGGTTTCCGGAATATATGGCGCAGCTAAACCAAGCCTGTTTTATAAGATTGATGAGTCTTCGGATTTTGTCCCTATTAAAGAAGGATTAATTGTATTGAATAATTTGGGTAACGGAAATCATATCGTAAGCGTTTATAATCACGATGGCCTTCACTATGCAAAGTTGTCGAGTTTCGATTTTTCAGTTTCAAAACCATGGTATTTTTCGTTTTGGATGGTTTTATTGTATTTATTGTTAGCGGGTACAATTTTATACGTTTATTATAAATGGAATAAAATGAGATATATTCAGAAATTGGAATTGAGAGAAGAGGAACTGAAACATCAAAAGAAAATTCTTGAAATCGAATTAAAAGCTGAAAATGAATTGAACAGTCAGGAATATCAAAAACATATTCTTGAATTGGAGTTGCAATCCAAATCTTCGGAAGTGGCGGGAAAATCACTTTCTATAGCGAAGCAAAGTGAAATGATTGAAAAAATTCAAGGAATTTTGGAATCTGAAACCGACTTCAATAAATTAAAAAGTGAAATTACAAAAGCGATAAAGATCAATGCCGTTAACAAGCATGAGTGGGAAACTTTCGAAACAAACTTAAATCAAATTCATAATGAATTTATTATCAATCTAACCAAGAAATATCCTGTTCTTACTTCAAAGGATATTAAGCTTTGCATTTACCTAAAAATGAATCTTTCATCTAAAGAGATTGCGCCAATGATGAATATTTCTTTCCGGGGTGTAGAACTTCATCGTTATAGATTGAGAAAAAAATTGAACCTTGTACAGGACGAAAATCTGTCCAAATTTTTATTTTCTTTATAAAAAATATTTTTTTTAATGGATATATTTTTTTTATTCTCATTTTTGGCTAGAATTAGAATCATATCCCCATCAAATCAGACATGATGCGTTTTTTACTCTTAGCCAAAACAGATTACAGATTTATGAAGGTTTTTTCTGGTATTTGAGAGTCATATAGTGTTTTAATTTTGATGTCTGCAACGTTTTGAACCCTTTTTCCTTTTCTAACTAAAATGTTTTATGCATGAGAAACTTTACTTTTATCTTTTTGGCACTCATCCTGCTTCCTGCTTATATATCTGCCCAAGTAATTAAGGGAAAAGTATTAGATAAAAACGGGATGGCGATTCAGGGAGCAAGTTTAGTTGCCCTGGATTCCAATACCAATGTGAATACTGATTTCGAAGGGAATTTTAGAATTGATGCCGAAATTGGCGAGGTATTAAAAGTTAGCATGATTGGTTTTGATACCTTTTCCATTAAGGTAACAGCTAGTTTCATGACCATCATTCTGAATGAATCGTTAGACTCTGAATTGCGGGAAATTTTTGTTATTGGTTATGGATATCGAAAAAAATCCGATAACACGGGGGCTATTTCTCAACTTACGTCAGATGATATCACCAAATCAAAAGTGCTAAATGCCACGCAAGCCATTCAAGGGAAAGCGGCTGGGGTACAAGTAATAGGGACTGATGTCCCAGGCGCTTCCCCTTCCTTGATCATTAGGGGTATTGGAACTTTTGGAGCTGATAGAACCCCTTTGTATGTGGTGGACGGGATTGCAACAAAGAACATCACTAATATCAATTCTAATGACATCGCCTCTTTTGATGTTTTAAAAGATGCATCCTCGTTGGCCATATATGGAAATCAAGGAGCAAATGGGGTTGTCATTATAACGACCAAAAAAGGGAAAGGCGATAAAACTCTTGTAGAATACGATGGCTTCTATGGTATAAGAACAGCTCTGAAAAAAATTAAAATGGCCAGTTCAAATCAATTTGCTAACTATTCAAATATCGCGGATCAAAACACCCGATTTTCTTTGGATCAAAAGTACAATACCAATTGGTTTGACGAGATTACGAGATTGGGTAGTTATTCATCCCATAATTTGGCTTTATCTGCAGCTTCGGATAAAATCAATTATTTGTTTAGTTTAAATTATTATAAAGAGCAGGGAATTTTGGAAGGTTTGGACTATAATCGTTTTACTTTTAGAAATAACAATGATTATAAGTTATCAGATAA
>NZ_DATBVQ010000154.1:0-4246 GCF_036515215.1 Flavobacterium sp. | reverse complement strand
TTGTCCGCGAAAAAGAGATCGGCACCTTGGAACAAATTAATGTCACGCCTATTAAAAAACACCAATTCATAATTGGTAAACTGTTTCCTTTTTGGGTTTTAGGTTTGCTGATTTTAACCGTCGGATTGATTATTGCCAGATTGGTATTCCAGATCCCTATAATAGGCAATATTGGATTGATTTACCTATTTACCTCTATTTACTTGTTGGTTATTCTCGGAATCGGCCTATTCATTTCCAACTATACGGAAACCCAACAACAAGCGATGTTCATCGCCTGGTTTTTTACCGTCATTTTTATTTTGATGAGTGGATTGTTCACCCCCATTGAAAGCATGCCTATTTGGGCACAGCAAATCACGCTGTTCAACCCTATACGTTATTTTGTGGAGGTTATTAGAATGGTGATGCTCAAAGGGGCGACTTTTTCAGACATTTCGACACCCTTTTTTATTATAGCATGCTATGCGTTTGTCATAAATGGTCTTGCCGTCTGGAGCTACAAAAAAAAATCCTAGCGGACCTGAGGAAAGCAATCCGTTTTTGTTAGCGACAAAGGGAGTAAAACAAAAATGTTTAGTCCCAAGTCTATTTATTATTCCATTTATGCAGTATTCTTTCTAGATTAGAAATGATAATCGGTTTTGGCATATAGTCGTCCATTCCTGATTCAAAACATTTTTCTTTCTCTCCTGCCAATATTCCCGCCGTGATTGCGATTATGGGGATGTTTTCAGAACCCTTGATTTTCCTGATCTCACATGCGGCTTCATATCCGTTTTTATGAGGCATTTGGACATCCATTAAAATGGCGTCCGGATGCTCGTTTATATATTTTTCGACGGCATCATTCCCGTCTTTCGCCTCAATTATAATGCAATTAGGAATGATTTTCTTTATCAATGTTTTAACCAAAAGCATATTGATTTTGTTGTCCTCGACTACCAAAATTTTGTGATAGCCTGAATTTGCTAAGGGAATCGTTTTATAGCCCGCATTTGGATTGAGGTTCTCAATTGGATTAATTACTATATTATTTGCCTTTTTAAATTTAACCGTAAAGAAAAAATTACTTCCCTCACCAAATTTACTTTGAAGATTCAGTTTACTGCCCATTAAATGTAAAAGAGAATTTGAAATGGTCAGCCCTAATCCTGTACCTCCATACTCCCTGCAGGTTGAACTGTCACACTGTACAAATGATTTAAATATCTTCTTGCTGTTGACCTCTTCAATCCCTATGCCTGTATCTTTTACCGAAAAATTAATCGTTGAATAATACTTATTTGAGGAAGGAGTTTCATGAACATCCAAAGAAATTGTTCCGGAATGCGTGAATTTCACTGCATTGCTTAACAAATTAACCAATATTTGTTTCAGTCGGCCGGCATCCCCCATTATAAATTGCGTAACGTCTTTGTCCAGGTTCAATATCAAATCTATCTTTTTCTGCATAGTCTGGTATTTGAATAAATCAACAACCTGATTCAATAATTCAAGCAAGTCTGTTTTGACGATTTCCAATTCAAACTTACCCGCTTCTATTTTAGAGAAATCTAGAACTTCATTTACAATATGAATCAAAGAATTGGCTGATTCATTGATTGTAGACATGTGTTTAAACTGACTGTCATCAAGATCGGTGGTCATCAATAAGTCCGTAAAACCAATTATCCCGTTTAATGGTGTCCTTATCTCATGACTCATATTGGCCAGGAAATCAGTTTTGGCTTTATTTGCGGCCATTGCTTCTTCCTTGGCTTTAATCAATTCCATTTCGATCAGTTTCCTTTCTGTAATGTCTACGCCAATTATATGGCATTGTTTATTATCTTCAGAGACGGTGCCTCTCAATATCACATAACTGTTTTTGTTGGTTTCAGATAATAGCACCACTTCACATGATTCCTTTGTCCTGTTTTCAAATACTTTCTCTAAAAAAAGGTTAAATACTGGTTTTGTCTCATCCGAAACAAAAAAACCGAGTCTACTGTTGATTAATTTAGAGCGTTCTTTGCCTAACAACTGCGAACCTGGCAAGTTTACCGCAATCACATTTCCTTCTCTGGATAAATTAAAATATGCCGAGGGCAAAAAATCGTATAATTCAATATATTTCTCAGTAGCTATTTCTGTTTGCTCAATTGCCGACAAAAGTTGCTCATTTTGCATTTCCAATTCAATCTGATGCACTTCTAGCTCATGAATAAGTTTCATTACCTCCACTTCAGTCAAGTTCGTTTTTATTTTTGAGACTTTTTCCTTAAGTCTAATTTCTGCTTTTTTACGAAGTCGGGATGCTATAAATTTGTCCACTGAATTTTTCATGACGTTAATTTTTTTTTAAATACCTTTTTTCCACTTTTACCAACACCGAAAAACTAATTATTCTTACTTATATCGATCACTTCGTTAAGCTTTTTTGGCTTAGTGACCTCATGAATAAAACATTGTATAATTTTATTATAATCTTTGAAATAGAAACTACTGGTAAAATCAATATAAATTGTCTTCCCTTTTGCAGTTTCGATGGGGACGCTCTCATAGTGAATGAACTCCCTTTCCTGTAATTTCAAAAATTTATTTTTGTCAGGAACTATCGACTTAAAAAATTCCATGTCCCAGATCTTTTTCTCGAAAAAGTATTCCTTTGAATGCCCCAATACATTAATCAAATATTTGTTAATATCGATTATCTTGCCGGCATCGGCATCAATGAATAAAACTCCGTCATTTATCGATTCAAAAAGTTGGCGGTAATGCGCCTCCGAAGCGGCCATTAATGGGTCTTCCGAACCATGTTTATCAACTTTCTCCCTGATTATGCACTGAATTATCTTATTGTTGTTTACGGCAAAAATCGTACTTACAAACTCAACATTAATTATTTCACCAGTTGCTGTTTGCAGAGGTAAATTCTCATATCGGATGAAATTTTCTTTCTGCAATTCTAAAAACTTCTCTTTATTTGCTTTTACATCCTTAGGCATTCCAATTTCCCAAATCGCTTTTTCCATAAACTGTTCATGCGAATATCCCAGTTTTTCAATCAAGAATGGATTTACATCAATAATGTTCCCCGTTTTTGCATTAAGGATAAGGATTCCGTCTTTTGCCGATTCAAACAAACGAAGGTATCGATTTTCATAATTAAGGGTCTCTTCGGCAATTTTGGACAAGGTGATATCTATGAATGTAATCACCAAACCATCTATACGGTCATCTAATGTGCGGTAGGGCATGATTTTGACATAAAACCAGCTTCCGGACTTGGTGGAAACTTTAGTTTGTATTGGGGTGAGGTTCTTTATTACTTCCTGGGCATGCACTTTGATTTCAGGATACTCCAATTCCGTCACCAAATCCGTAAAAGGTCTTCCAATGTCTGACGCCCTTAATTTGAAAATCTTGCAAACGGGATCCGTAAATCTGCGGATATTCAAATCCATGTCGAGAAAAAGCGTCGCTATATCAGTACTGTTAAGCAGGTTTTTCATGTCATTGTTGGCCTGCTCGAAATCAATTAATTTGCTTTGGAGTTCCGCATTAATCGTTTGCAACTCTTCGTTTAAACTCTGCATCTCTTCTTTGGACGTGGTAAGCTCTTCATTGGTGGACTGCAATTCTTCATTAGTGGATTGCAGTTCTTCATTAGACGATTTAAGCTCTTCTTGGGAAGTTTGCATTTCTTCCCTGGTAATTTGAAGGTCAATGTTACTTTGCTTGAGTTCCGCTTCCAATTCCTTCAACTCATCCTTCCCGAATTGTATATTTGATTTTACCTCCAGAATGTTGGACTCCGAGGTAGTTGGCAATTCGTTAAAGACAATCATGATCATTCCCTTTAGCTCTTCAGGACTCTCGATTCGCTGAATCGTAACGTCCACAAGAACAGAAGAACCGTCATCGGTGATTTTTATTTTAGGAAGAACCAGTTTTTCAAATGTTTTTTTGGCTTTTCGAAAAGCACCCGGCAGCACGTTGCGCAACCCATCGCGAGCCATCGCATGCACGTTCCAGTTTGCCTTACCCGCAACTGGTTCCAGGTACTTGCCAGTGCGACCTGTAATATATAAGATATCACCATTTTCATTAACCAATACGCTTGCAGGTGCATACCGTTGCAGCAATATTTGGTCTGCTAATGTTTGAATATTCTCTGTCATTTTTGGCGTAGGCTTATCCATAGTCAGTTTCTTTTTGCTTCCCGTAAAAGAGCTTGGGAAGTCCATAAATTCAGTTAATT
>NZ_DATBVQ010000153.1:0-19784 GCF_036515215.1 Flavobacterium sp. | reverse complement strand
GGACTTCATAAAACGCCCAAAACGTTCAATTCGGCGAGTAAGGCTTTAGATTACTTTGAGAGCCTTTCAGACGATTCGGAACCTATTTTGTTGTTTTTAGACATAAATATGCCCGTAATGGATGGATGGGGTTTGTTAGATATCATTCATAAAGAAGGGTTTAATAAAAAAATTGAGGTAATCATGGTCACTTCTTCGGTAGATCAGGAGGATAAGGACAAGGCCGCCTCGTATTCCAAGATAATTGAGTTTGTCGAAAAACCATTTGGCAAAGCACATCTAGAGCAGTTAAAACTACGTTTATTATAGTTTGTACAATTATGTAAATGCCGGAATCATCATAAGTATGATTCTTTTTTTGCTGTATCAAATATAAAAAAAACCCCACATTTCTGTGGGGCTTTTTCCTTATTGATAAGATTGTTAGTTTTTAACAAACTTCTTAGCGGTTGTTTTTTGACCGTCATTTACTTCTAAAATATAAACTCCTGTTCCCAATGAACTAACATTTATTGCATTTTCAGAAAGTTTACCAGCGCCAACTTGTTGGCCAAGGAAGTTGATTACTCTATAAGTACCTTTTCTACTGTCAGCCATTCTAACGTTTAAGAAGCCGTCTGTAGGGTTAGGATACATAGATAAGTCGGAAATTGATTTCTCATCGCCTATTTCAATTGCGATTTTAGCGGTTGTTAAACCTACAATTCCTGGTGCTCCAATATTAACCGTGTAGTCTTCAACTTCACCGTAGGAGAAAGTTTCGCAAGCCGTCGGGGCCGCATTGTATTTCATAGATACTCTCATACGAGTTGTGCCAGCTAAAGCCGAGGTCGGTACCGTAAAGGTACTGCTAAGGTTTGCGCTGCTTGAAGAAGATCCTGAAACCATTTCTTCAGATGTCTCAAAAGTTCCGTTTTGATTGTAGTCAATCCAAACTTTCCAATATTCAGTATAAGCCGAACCCGAGAATCCTGCACTAAATAAAATTGTGTTGGAACCGTAAGGTAAATTACCCACAAGGGCAGTGAAGTTTCCATAACCTGCATTCGCACCGGTTGTATTTGATATTCCTCCAATAGAAACATAATCAATATACTCGTCTGCAACTGAGTTTCCTTTAGTGGTACAGTATGAAAGTGTATTGCTTAAGGTTGTTACACTTAAAACATTGCTTGCTGAAGATACATTTCCTGCGGCATCTTTAGCTTTTACAGAGAACGTGTAAGCGGTGCTGGCAGTTAGTCCAGTCACAGAATAAGATGTTCCCGTTACAGTTGCTTTTAAAGTGCTTCCTTGGTATACGTCATAACCGGTAACTCCTACATTGTCAGTAGAGGCGGTCCATGATAAATTAGTAGCTGTTGTGGTTGTTCCTGAAGCCGTTAAACTAGTTGGAGCAGTTGGAGCAGTTGTGTCTGCTGTACCCCCAACGATGTTTACAGTATAATCTTCAACTTCTCCATAAGAGAAGGCCTCGCAAGAGGTAGGAACTCCATTGTATTTCATTGAAATTCTCATTCTTGTTGAACCTGTAGTTGCTGATGTTGGAACCGTGAAAGATCCTGAAACCGGTGTTGTTTTAGAAGCAGCTTTGCTCCATACTAATTCAGCTGCGTCATCAAAATCGCTATCTCCATTTAGATCAATCCAAACTGCATATCCTTCTGAATAAGAAGTTCCTGTCCAAGTTGGTGTTACGGTAATTGTACTTGCGCTTCCTTTGGTAAGGTTTGTTGAAATACTTGTAAAGTCGCTGTATCCATTTCCTCCATTAGAAGTATTGTTGATTGTTCCTAATTGAACTTTTCCAATATATTCATCAGCAACGCTATTTCCTTTTGAAGCACAATATGTTGCCGTTACGATTCCTGTAGTTACATTTGCTGCATTACTTGCAGCTGATAAATTTCCTGCAGCATCTTTTGCTTTTACTGTAAAAGTGTATGCAGTGCTAGAAGTTAATCCAGTTACAGTGTAGCTTGTTCCAGTAGCGGTAGCCACAAGAGTTGAACCACTATAAACATTGTATCCTGTAACAGCCACATTATCTGTTGAAGCATTCCAAGATAAATTTGTTGATGAAGATGTCGTTCCAGCCGCCGCTAAATTTGTTGGCGTTGTTGGAGCGATAGTATCTGCAGCACCTGCATATGCAGCACCAACACCTACAGCGTAAAACGCATTCGTTGTTGCAATTACTTCTGCTGATCCAGCACCATATAAATCTGTTGCTGCTTGAATTCCGTAAGTTCTTGCATTTGCATACGTGGAATTAGCGGATAAATAAACGCTTTCTAGTCGGTAAGCAATTTTAGCCGCTTTGTCGATCGTAATTCCAGTTACATTATAAGAACTTCCGATGTCATTAGTTCCCGATTTACCAACAGATAAAATGTAGAACCAGTGATTTAATACTCCGCTGTTCGTGTGAACTCCACAGTAATCATTAGCTTGAGTAGGAGTTCCACAATTAATTGTTTTCCAGTTTGTTCCGCCGTAAGTGTCGGGTTGACCTTCAGATTTAGGATTGCTCATAGATCGCAATGCCAAAT
Source organism: Flavobacterium sp. (assembly GCF_036515215.1). Classification (GTDB taxonomy): domain Bacteria; phylum Bacteroidota; class Bacteroidia; order Flavobacteriales; family Flavobacteriaceae; genus Flavobacterium. The sequence goes on along the minus strand of NZ_DATBVQ010000153.1, from coordinate 17,232 downwards.
GTCCGGCTCTTCTTTCGATATCTTCACCGATTAACCACGTAGATTTTGTAGGTGCGGCATAATATTCGATGCAAGCTCCCCAGATATCAGAGAATGCTTCATTCATAGCTCCTGACTCTTTTTGATATGCTAAGTTTGCTGTTTTTTCACATACTGCATGACCGATTTCGTGTGCTGCAACATCTATTGAAGTTAAAACGTCAAAATAAGTACCGCTTCCGTCACCATAAGTCATTACGCTACCATTCCAGTAGGCATTGTCATAAGCATTGTCAAAATGCACATAACTTTTTATGGCAGCACCGGCATTGTCATAACTGTTTCTTCCATGGACAGTTGACCAATAGTCGTACGTTTTTTCCGCACCCCAATGTGCGTCAAGCGCTCCATTGTCCTTGTTGGTATTGTCAAATTCTGCAGCAGTCCAATTGTTGTCAGTATCTGTGAAATTCACAGCTGTGTTATAATTGGTTCCTTTTTTCATATTGTATGTTTGAACACCGTTACCACGAGTGGCATCGGACAATATATATGAAGAACCACTTAAGGTAGTTTGAATGGATTGTGTTCCGCTATAGCGAGTAGCCGCGTTAGCCGATACAAATAGCGCCTTGGCAGAATTTGCATTTCTGTTACTGTTTTTTGTGGTATTTCCATGGCTATATTCTCCGAGATGCTTAATCGTGGCATTATAGTATAAAGCAGCACCGGTTTTAGCGTCTATGTACAGGTCACCGCGACTTACGGGGCTTGTTGCATAAATGTCAAATTTGTAGGCTAATCTAACCTCTTGGCTAGTCGTTTTTTCTCCTTGATCTTTCATCGACGGAAGAAATACCAATTCTCCTTCCGGTTTTTGATAACCAATTTTTGATGAATTTGCAGGATCTTGCCACAAATATTTTGAAGCCCCAATTTGTCTAATCGCTTTTTGAAAAGCAGCTTCTTTAGAGATGGTTGGCGTTGTTTTCGTGTCTTTGATATCGTAATATTCACCACTCATGGAAGTTAACTTTCCATTTTTTGAATGAAGCGAGTAGGTTGCATATTCTACTTTAATCCCTTGGTGGTATAATTGGAATTTTTCATGAGAATAACCAGATTTATCTGATTCTAATTTCACTTTAGAGAATTTAGAATTGTCTTTTAAGTTTAATTGCTCCTTAAAAGTCTTTAGGTAGTCGCTTGTTGTGTAAGTTGAGTTGTCATTAAATACAATAAGCGTAGGCGTACCGTTTTCATCTGTGACTTTTTGCTTTACATTTTTGCCCGCGTCTTGTGCACTAGTTTCTAATGAGAACAAGGAAAGAGCAGTAATTAGCGTCATTTTTCCGAGTAGTTTTCTTTTCATTTGTTTTTGGTTTTTGTTAAAATAGAATGGCCAAATTTAACATTAAATACATAAAATGTTATAAAATTTCAATTTATTTTTAGCTATTGAAATAGATAATACCTAAAAACATGAGATAATCGCAATGAATTCGGGCTATGTTCCAGTATTTTATTTTTGATAGTTTGGCGCAAAAATATCTGGGTAGTAAGATTTTTGGCATTTACAAAGTATCAAATTTTATTGTTGATTCAGATATTGTAAGGCAGTTCCCTTAAAAGAAGCATAGGTAGAAACTGACAGAAACAATATCCAAAGGTAGTTAAAGGTAGCTTATATGTAAAAAAAGCCCCACAGTACTGTGGGGCTTTGGTTTTATAAGTAATAAAATATTATTTCTTCGCAAAAGTTTTAGTAGTGGTTTTTGTACCATCATTAAATTCCAAGAAATAGATTCCTTTGCTAAGCCCATTTACATTAATTGGGCTATTCGGTGTGGATTTGCCATTTTGAAGTTCAAATCCTGTCGAATTATAAATTTTATAGGATCCTTCCGTAAATTGGCCCGAGGAAATATTTATGGTGTTGCCGGCTGGATTTGGATAAAGAGTGAAATCAAAATTTGACTTGGCATTTCCTTGTCCTTTTGCTAATGAATTATCTATTCCATTAAAAGGCGTTCCATCTATATTAACCGTATAATCTTCTACCTGCCCATAAGGAAAAGCCTCACAAGCTGTAGGTATTCCATTGTATTTCATAGAAACTCTCATCCTTGTTGCGCCAATAGTTGCTGAAGCGGGGATAGTAAATGTACCGCTTACGGAAGAGCTCGACGTTGTACCATTAGTCCAAACTTGTTCTCCGGCGTCATCAAAATCTCCATCTGCATTATAATCAATCCAAGCGGCATACCCTTCTTTGAATTTTCTGTTTGCCCAAGATGGAGTTACAGTAATAGTGTAAGCTGTCCCTCTTGATGCATTTGTAGAAATTGAAGTAAAATCTTCGTAACCTAGACCGCCTGAGCTAGAATTGTTAATAGTTCCCAAATTAACGTTAGCAATCATTTCGCTAGCAGCGCTATTCCCTTGAGATGTACAATAGGACGATATGACTGGAGCAGTGGTTGTAACGTTTACTACGTTGCTAAATATCGAAATGTTTCCTGCAGCATCCTTAGCTTTTACTGAAAAGTTATAAGAAGTTGAGGCAGTTAATCCAAATACATTATACGAGGTTCCTGTTACGGTCGCGATTGATGTGTTTCCTTGGTAAACATCATAACCGGTTACCCCCATATTATCGGTGGCAGCTGTCCAAGTTAAATTTGTTGATGAAGCTGTAGTTCCCGCTGCTGCTAAACTTGTTGGAGCAGACGGAGCAGTTGTGTCAACGACCGCAGCAGTCGTATTTACGTTTACGGTATTGCTTGAGTCAGATACATTCCCAGCAGCATCTTTCGCTTTCACAGAAAATGTATAAGCCGTGCTAGCTGTCAATCCAGTAACTATGTGCGTTAATCCTGTTACGGTTGTTACTAAAGTAGCTCCATTATAAACATTGTAACCGGTAACTGCTACATTGTCTGTTGCCGCTGCCCAAGTTAATTTAGTTGATGTTGAAGTGGTTTCAGATGGCGCTAAAGCTTCTGGTGCCGTTGGTGCAATAGTATCTATAGGACCTGAGTAAGCGGCTCCAACCCCAACTGCATAAAATGCATTTGTTGTTGCGATAACTTCTGCTGATGCCGGACCGTATAAATCTGTTGCGGCCTGAATACCGTATGTTCTGGCTTGAGCATATGTAGAGTTTGAAGATAGATATTGACTTTCTAATCGATACGTTATTTTTGCGGATTTATCTATTCCTATACCATTTACGCTATAAGAACTTCCGATGTCGTTAGTTCCAGTTTTACCTTGCGTAAGGATATAAAACCAGTGGTTTAAAACACCACTATTGGTATGAACTCCTCCATAATCGTTATTCGAACTTGGTCTTCCTTTAATGGTTACCCAATTAGCCCCGGCATAGGTATCCGGTTGCCCTTCTGATTTTGGGTCGCTCATAGAACGTAGGGCCAAATGTCCTGCTCTTCTTTCGATGTCTTCACCTATTAACCATGTTGATTTTGTAGGTGCTGCATAATATTCGATACAAGCACCCCAGATATCTGAAAATGCCTCGTTCATTGCGCCAGATTCTAATTGGTATGCAAGATTTGCTGTTTTTTCACAAACGGCGTGACCTATTTCATGACCTGCAACATCAATCGATGTTAGGATGTCAAAATAAGTTCCGCTTCCGTCACCGTAAGTCATTACGCTACCGTTCCAATAAGCGTTGTCGTAATTGCTACTGTAGTGTACATAACTTTTGATAGCCGCTCCAGCATTGTCAAAACTATTTCGACCATGGAATGTTGCCCAATAATCATAAGTTTTTTCTGCTCCCCAATGTGCATCAAGCGCTCCATTGTCCTTGTTCGCATTATTATATTCTGCTGCAGTCCAATTGTTATCAGCATCTGTAAATGGTATTGCTGAAGAATAATTAGTTCCTTTTTGCATATTATAGGTCATGACTCCTTGGCCGCGAGTAGCGTCTGACAAAATGTAAGACCCTCCGCTTGATGTGGTTTGTATAGACTGTGTTCCGCTATAACGGGTGGCTGCATTCGCTGCTACCATAGCAGTTGCAAGATTTTTATTTTCACTAATTGAGCTGTTTTTAGCTCCATGGCTGTATTCCCCTAAATGCTTAATAGTGGCATTATAAAATAAAGCCTCTCCAGTAACTGCGTCGATATAGATATCGCCACGACTTATAGGGTTTGTGGCGTAAATATCAAACTTATAAGACAAACGTAATTGTTCGTCGGTTTTGCCATTTTTATCCTCATTTACAACAGGTAATAAAACTAATTCGCCTTGAGGCTTTTTATAATTATTGATTTTTGATTCTGAAGGGGATTCCCAAAGATAGTTAGTTGCTCCAATTTGTTTTAGGGCAAGGTCAAATGCTTTTTCTTTGGAGATACTTTGGGTTGTGTTTACGTTATCCAATTGGTAAAATTCACCGCTAATGGATTCTATTTTTCCTGATTTTGAATGAACCGTATAAGTGGAAAATTCCACTTTTATTCCTTGATGGAACAGTTGGAATTTTTCATGTAAAAAGCCCATTTTGTCGCTTTCAGACTTGGTTTTAGCAAAACTGGAATTGTCTTTCAATTCTAATTGCTCTTTGAATGCTTTCTGAAAATCATTATTCTTGTAGGATGATTTTTCGTTAAAAACAATTAATGAGGGTTTCCCTCTTTTGTCCGTGAATTTTTCCTTTACGTTTTTACTGGCGTCTTGAGCGTTTGTTTGTAAGGCAAACAGGGAAAGCGTGGTAATTAACGTAATTTTTCCGAGTAGTGTTCTTTTCATCTGTTTTGGTTTTTTGGTTAAACTAATTAACAACAAAAGGTGTTAATGTTGTAAAATTAACATAAAATTATAACTTAACCTCAATTATATTGCGCAAATGATAATTTTTATTGGGAATAGAATGTTGAAATTATTGAATTCGTACATTTTTTTTTGGATTCAAGAAGTGTATCTGAAAAAAAAAGCATCCCATTTGAGGATGCTTTTTTTCTAAATACTTTTTTAGATCATTCAATAATCATCTCTGGGATATCTCCTTCAATGATTAATTCGGCTTCGGTGGAGGCGATTATGTGTTCGACGGAAACTCCTGGAGCGCGTTCCAGCAATTTAAACCCTTTTGGGGTTACTTGCAAAACGGCCAGTTCGGTAACGACTTTTTTTACGCAACCGACACCTGTCAGTGGTAAGCTGCATCTTTTTAGGATTTTAGATTCTCCCGCCTTGTTGACGTGCATCATGGCCACAATTATGTTTTCGGCAGAGGCTACTAAATCCATTGCGCCTCCCATTCCTTTGACCATTTTACCCGGAATCTTCCAGTTGGCGATGTCTCCGTTTTCGGCCACTTCCATAGCCCCTAGAATGGTTAAGTCTACGTGTTGCCCGCGAATCATCCCGAAACTCAAGGCTGAGTCAAAAAAACTTGCTCCCGGTAAGGTTGTTATGGTTTGTTTCCCTGCATTGATGATATCTGCATCTTCTTCTCCTTCGAAAGGGAATGGACCCATGCCCAGAACACCGTTTTCGCTTTGAAATTCTACATCAATTCCCTTCGGGATATAATTGGCCACCAGTGTTGGTATTCCAATTCCTAAATTAACAAAATAACGGTCTTTCAATTCTTGTGCGATTCGTTTCGCTATTCCAATTTTGTCTAACATAATTTTATTTTTTTAAAACATAGAAGTCATATAAGCTTTCCTTACGAATGGAAGACTAAAAACTAAATATGGATTTATATTTTTTTGAATCATATAAGGAAAGTGAAGGTAAGTAAGCATTGCTATTTTAATACTTAAAACTATTCCTTGGTTCGAACCGTTCTCTGTTCAATCCTTTTTTCATATTTATCTCCTTGAAAAATGCGTTGCACGAATATTCCGGGAATATGAATCTGATTGGGGTCGAGTGATCCTGCCTCCACCAATTCTTCCACTTCGGCAACGGTGATTGTTGCGGCTCCAGACATGCAGGGGTTGAAATTGCGAGCGGTTCCTTTAAATATTAAATTCCCTGCCGTATCTCCCTTCCAGGCTTTTACAATGGCAAAATCTGCTTTGAATGCGTGCTCCATAATGTGCATTTTTCCGTTGAATTCGCGGACTTCTTTGCCTTCGGCAACTTCGGTTCCGTAACCTGCGGGAGTATAAAAGGCAGGGATTCCTGCTTGTGCCGAACGGCAGCGCTCAGCCAATGTTCCTTGTGGAATCAACTCAACGTCCAATTCGCCGGAAAGCATCTGGCGTTCAAATTCTGCGTTTTCCCCAACATATGAAGAAATCATTTTTTTAATTTGTCTTTTCTGCAATAGCAATCCAAGACCAAAATCATCGACACCGGCATTGTTTGAGATGCAAGTCAAATTATTAGTTTCTTTTTTTACCAGTTCGGCGATTGAATTTTCGGGAATACCGCATAGTCCGAAACCACCCAGCATTATGGTCATGCCGTTTTCGACACCTTGAAGGGCTTCTTGAACGGTATTTACTTTTTTATTAATCATATGATTTGATTCTAATAACCTAATTAATAGTATATGTTTAGCCCAGATAATAGCGACATCCTTTATGGTTGTGTTTCAACCATAAAGATATAGCGTACAGCTGGAGATAGCTTCTAAGCTTTTTTAAAACTCGAATTCATCAGTATCCTGAACGGCGGTCGTGTCTTTTACCACTCTTGGAGAATAACAATCTACTTTTATGGAAAGATTTGCCGGTCTTTCGAATTCTTCTTTCGAGACTTTAAGTCCCGGATCGGCATAACAAAGTTTCATGAAGTAAGCCCAAACTGGCAATGCGGCAGTTGCCCCTTGACCGTAAGTGATGCTCCTGAATCTCGCTGAACGGTCTTCACAACCAACCCAAACACCCGTTACAAGGTTGGGAACCATTCCCATGAACCAACCATCGGATTGGTTTTGGGTTGTACCTGTTTTTCCGGCAATCGGGTTTGTGAATTTATAGGGATAGCCTGTAATCCTATTGTATCCGTAACCACCGCCTTCAGTTCTTAACCTATTTCCCGATCCACCTTCGGTTACTCCTTCCAGTAATTTAATAATTGCAAATGCGATATCCTTATTTAAAACATCATGAGATTCAGGAATAGGCTCATAAATTATAACACCACTTTTATCCTCTATTCGAGTCAAAAATTGCGGTTTGATATAAACACCTTGATTGGCAAACGTACCGTATGCGGCAACCATATCTTCTACAGTTATATCTACCGCTCCCAAAGCTATGGATGGTTGTATTGGAATTTCAGATTTCACCCCTAATTTATGAGTTAATTTAACTACCGCTTCGGGACCTACTTTGTCCATCAATTTAGCAGATACCGTGTTGATCGAATTAGCCAACGCTTTTTTCAATGTAACCATTCCTCGGTATTTGTTGTCCGAGTTTCTTGGGGTCCAAGCTGCGGTAACGTGATGACGTCCTACCGGCATGGTGAAGGGGGCATCAATAATTGAATCGCAGGGAGACATGTTTAACTGTTCGATGGCTGTTGCGTAAACAAATGGCTTGAATGTAGATCCAACCTGTCTGGCCCCTTGGCCCACGTGGTCGTATTGGAAATATTTGTAATTAATTCCACCAACCCAAGCTTTAATGTTTCCGGTTTGCGGTTCCATAGCCATCAAACCAGATTGTAAGAAATGTTTGTAATAGCGGATGGAATCTAACGGAGTCATGATGGTGTCTTTTTCACCTTTCCAGGTAAAGACTGTCATTTTTGTTTTAACACCGAATGATTTTATAATTTCATCATCACTTTTATCGAGAGATTTTAAAACGCTCCATCTGGTCGATGATTTCATCGCTTGGTTTAAAATCCGTTGCGTTTCGTCATTTGAAATGTTTACGAAAGGGGCATTTTTATTCTTTTTTGCCTGTATGAAAAATTCTTCTTGAAGGTTTGCCATGTGGGCTGAAACGGCCTCTTCGGCATGCAATTGCATCCTGGAGTCAATAGTGGTGTAGATTTTCAGTCCATCTTTGTAGATGTCGTAATCGGATCCGTCTGGTTTTTTGTTTTCCTCTGTCCATTTTTTCATGTAATCGCGAAGGTACTCTCTAAAATAAGTGGCAGTTCCTTCGCGGTGACTTTCCAGTTTGAAATGTAATGTGATGGGTAAGCTTTGAAGTTTTAATTTTTGTGCTTCAGTAATCATATTTTCCTTCTCCATTTGAGCAAGCACAACGTTTCTTCGGTTTTTTACTCCCTGAGGGTTTCTTACCGGATTGTACAAAGTAGAATTTTTAAACATTCCCACTAAAATGGCAGATTCATCTATAGTCAGATCTTTTGGTTCTTTCGAAAAATAGGTTTGGGCTGCTGAGCTCACCCCGACAGAAAAGTTACCAAAGTCATAGATATTGCAATACATAGCCAATATTTCATTTTTGGTGTATTGCCTTTCCAGTCGAATGGCAATGATCCATTCTTTCACTTTTTGTACTATTCTAAAGGGCAAAAATTTTGAACCTTCACCGTGAAATAATTGTTTGGCCAGTTGCTGTGTCAATGTACTTGCGCCCCCACTGCTTCCTAAGCTTGCAATTGCTCTCAATGTCCCTCTCCCGTCAATTCCGGAATGCTCGTAAAAACGTTCGTCTTCAGTAGCGACCAATGCCTGCACAAGATTTTTTGGTAAATCTGAATATTTTAATTGGGATCTGTTTTTTTGGAAATATTTTCCTATAACTACTCCATCCGAAGAGATAACTTCGGTAGCTAAATTAGAATCCGGGTTTTCTAGATCCTCAAATGAAGGCATCGATCCGAAAAGACCCCATGAGGCAAACAAGAAAAACAGCACAAATGCGCCGATTCCATAAAAGAAAATTTTCCAAAATGTTTTAGTGTAATACTTAAAATCTTTATTGACCGTATTCACCTTATTGTTGTTTTGTTTCGTAGCCATAAATTGTCCTATTCTATATTTTCTATTCTTAAACCTACATCGGTGATGCCCTCTAAGAGCGTCACCCCGGGAATTTTAGCTGTTTCCCTTACAGCTTGTTTGATGTGGACTTTGTACTTGCCTCTGAACTTCACATTTTCTTTGTAAAATAATTTACTTTCCTTGATATCTGTAAATCCATCGCCAAGAAGTGTGCCGTCCGGACTGGCCATTTGGTATTCCAAAGTGTCTACTTTTGTATATCCATTGGGTTTTTCCATCGATACGATCAAAAAGAGATTGCTATATTGGTAATTGTTATTGTCCCTTAAATTGATATATAAATTATAGCGTTTTGTGGAATCTAATATTGGCAAATCGAAAGTGATGACGCTGTCTTTATGCCAGCCACTTCCTACAGTTTTATACTCGTCAAAGACCCTTTTCTTATCGCATGAATAAAGGAGAATCACAGTCAGAAGAATAAAAAAACTACTTTTTAGTCTCATTTTTTGTAATAATTATAGGTTTTCTTGGGGTCGTTGGTTTCTTTTCGTTCGCTGTGGTAGAGTTGTTATTTGCTGGTTTTTTATTATTTGGTACGATAACATTTTCACCTGCAGGTCTTGGCTTTTTGTTTGGTTTTTTCCTTTTTTTAGGTTGGTCAAAACGGGTCAAACTTTCCTGCCCCATTGCGTTATTGAAATCTTTTTCTCTTTCTTGAATGATTTCAATTGCAAAATCTTCCAGTGAGGAAACTTTATTTTTCAGTTTGTTTTCAGCAATGATTTCTTTTACTTTTTCAATTTTTAATACATGCCAGTTCGCAAAATTATTTGTGTATGCAAACCACATTAGACCTTTGAAAATATCTTGTTTTTGACAAATTGCGTCTCCTTTTTCGGTAACTAATTTTGTTTCGAAATCAGGGAAGCCTTTCAATGCATCCATATAAGTATCTAACTCATAGTTCAAACAGCATTTTAATTTCCCGCATTGTCCTGCCAGCTTTTGTGGATTCAAAGACAATTGTTGGTAACGTGCTGCAGAAGTATTTACACTTCTGAAATCCGTTAGCCAAGTAGAGCAACATAATTCCCTACCGCAAGAACCGATTCCTCCTAAACGAGCTGCTTCCTGACGGAAACCCACTTGTTTCATCTCAACTCTAGTGCTGAATTCTTTGGCGAAATCCTTGATTAAAAGCCTAAAATCGACTCTGTCATTGGCAGTATAATAGAAAGTGGCTTTCGATCCATCACCTTGAAATTCAATATCCGAAATTTTCATTTCCAGTTTTTGGGCAATCGCCAATTCACGGGCGCGAACTTTCATCGGCTCTTCTTTCTCACGAGCGGTAGACCAAATGTCAATGTCTTTTTGAGATGCTTTTCTATAGATTTTTGGAACCTCGTTACTATCGGGACTAACCCCTTTTTTCTTCATCTGGATTTTAACCAATTCCCCTGTTAAAGTGACAATTCCGATATCGTGTCCAGGAGATGCAACAGTCGCTACAATGTCTCCCATGCTTAAAGTCAATTTTTCAGTATTGCGGTAAAATTCTTTTCTACCGTTCTTGAAGCGAACCTCGACACAGTCAAAAGGAGCCTGACCTGTGGGTAAACTCATATTAGAAAGCCAATCGAAAACAGTTAATTTATTGCAGCTATCGGTGCCGCAAGTCCCATTATTTTTACAACCCTTTGGTGAACCACCATCAGAAGTTGAACAACTTGTACATGCCATAATTTTATATATAGTGTTGTGATAAACACAACTTATGTTCTTAAAACGATTAATTGGTAAAGATAGCATTTTTTAAGTTTATGTCACAACCATTGAAAACAGCAATAATTCATAAATATTTACTAAAAAAAAAGCCTATTTCAAATGAATGAAATAGGCTTCACTAGCTTGTTTATCGACTGAAATTTAGCCTAAAACCTTATATAATTTATCGGATAATCTAATTCTGAAAGGCAATTTAAAAGTACAAGTATCTCCAGAAACAGCTATTTCTGAAGCTTGATCATTCACTAACATTTCAGAGATTACTAATTGTTGCTCTCCAGTTGTTTCTCCTTTAATTAAAATTGTATCGCCAACTTTGATCTCATTTTCTTCAATCAAAAATTGTCCGACACTTGGTTTCGGGAAAAAGTGCGTTCCTCTACCAATGTACTGTTTTTTTATTTTTGGAGCTTTTTTAGCCAGTGCTTTCGATTTGGTTAAATCCGCAAGATTAGGAACTGTGGCCAAAGGATCAAGATTTGCTTCTTTATTTTTAAAAGTCAACACATCGGATTTTCCTTTTTTAAATATTTTATTTCCGTTCTTAATACCGCGACGAATCGCTTTTTGCTCCTCTTCTGGTAAATGGATTACATCAATACAATCCTGTGAACAACAACCTTGCATGGCTTGTGCACATTCCTCACATTGAATAAATAACAAATGGCAACCCTCATTGATGCAATTGGTATGCACATCACATGGTTTCCCGCATTGGTGGCATTGCGAAACGATATCGTCAGTAATTCTTTCGCCTAAACGGTGGTCAAACACAAAGTTTTTTCCGATGAATTTACTCTCCAGATTTTCTTCCTTTATTTGTTTGGCATAATTAATTATACCACCTTCTAACTGGAACACATTTTTAAACCCTTGGTGTTTGAAGTAAGCTGAAGCTTTCTCACAACGGATTCCTCCAGTGCAGTACATCACCAAATTTTTATCTTCTTTAAAATTTTGCAATTGTTCATTAATGATAGGCAATGATTCTCTAAAAGTATCCACATCAGGAGTGATGGCACCTTTAAAATAACCAATTTCACTTTCGTAATGATTTCTAAAATCCACTACAATAGTATTTGGGTTTTCTAATATTTCGTTGAATTCTTTTGCTTTTAAATGAACCCCAATGTTTGTCACATCAAAAGTTTCATCATTTAATCCGTCAGCAACAATTTTATCGCGCACTTTTACGGTCAGTTTCAAGAAGGAGTGATCGTCATGCTCCACGGCAATATTCAAACGAATTCCTTTCATGAAATCGTAAGCTTCGATAGTGTCTTTAAAAGCGTAGAAATTATCGGCTGGAAGCGATAACTGGGCATTTATTCCTTCTTTGGCCACATAAATACGACCAAGAACCACTAGCGGGTCCCAAGCGCGGAATAAATCGTTACGAAATTGTGTTGGATCTTGAATTTGCGCATAAGCATAGAAAGACAAAGTAAGTCTCTGTTTTCCGGCATCATCAATCATGATGGCTCTTTCTTCTGCGCTTAAAGTGTTATACAGTTGCATGCTATAAACGGTTTAAGTGTGAAAAATTATTTTTGCAAAAGTAGGTAAAAAGGTTCAGTGGCGCAAAGGTTCAGAGTTGCAAAGCTTAAAAGTTTCAAAGCGAGTTTAAAGTGTAGCAGTTCCAACCAACACTTAATTTCTTAATAGTTTAAGTTTTCAGGAGCTACTTCCAGCTGTACACTATATCTTTTATGCCAAACCCTGGCATAAAAGGATGCCGTTCCCATCTGGGCTAGGGAATCGGGAGAATAATGAAATTTAGATTTCGGATGATGAAGGAGTCATACAAAGAATACAAAGCCGCTAAAGTTTAGTTTTTAGCTAGCGCGCATTTCATTAAATGATACTCACTTTGTCATTTCGACGATCCCTTCTATAGCACTAAATATTTTCTAGCCCAGATAGTAGTGGAAATCCTTTTTTATCCGCTTTTTTAGCGGGAAAAAAAATTGAAACGAATAGCTGGAAATAGCTTAAAATAAAAAAGCCGCAGCTTCGCAAATTTTAAAATCTGCGAATCTGCGGTTAAAATCTTTGCGAACTTTGCGCAATACTTTGTGACCTTTGCGGTTAAAGAGTTGTCTTAACAGAATTCCTTAAAGGCATCTTGTAGGTTCTCGGCGATCATTTCAGCTGGACGACCTTCAATGTGGTGACGCTCTAACATGTGAACCAGTTCTCCGTTTTTGAACAAAGCCATACATGGCGATGATGGAGGGAAAGGGAACATGTGTTGTCTTGCGGCATCTACCGCTTCCTTGTCAACACCTGCGAAAACGGTTACCAAATGGTCTGGTTTTTTTGCCCCATCCAAGCTCATTTTTGCTCCCGGACGCGCATTTCTAGCAGCACAACCACAAACGGAATTCACAACCACAAGTGTTGTTCCTTCTGCCTTTATTGCATTGTCTACCGCTTCTGCACTATGTAAATCTTGAAAACCAGCTACTGTTAGTTCAGCTTGCATTGGTTTTACCATTTCTTCTGGATACATATCTTTGTATTTTAAATATTAATTTTTGAATAGGCAAAGTTACGAAGTTTAAAAAGAACTCCATTAGTTGCGTTATAAAGTTTTGTTATTGTTCAATAGACGCCCTTTTTGGACCGAATTTGCCGCTAGAGATAGCGTACCGATCTAATCAAAGCGCTGATGAAGGGCGTTTTTGGGCATTTTAAAATGACCTGAATGTCTTCGGACAGCGAGGTTTCTTCGTCCAGGAACTTGAAGATCAAGTTGGAATCCCCTCCTTTGAACATCGACGAAAAGAGACTTGCCCCCAAGTCATTATGGCGGTCTAATATGTCCAGCAGCAGCAAATCGTAAAACCAGAATTTGTTCTTTTTTTGGAACTTCGTGAGATCATGCTCCGTCTGGAGGAAGGCAACCAATTGGGTCGATTTCTTGTCTGAATTTTTGAAGGTATAGCCCGTGCTGGCTTTGGTCCATCCTCCGGCGGTCCCTACGTTGAGAACGCGTTTGGTGTTTTTTTTCCAAAAGGGATAGCAGCTCATCGGGATGCTTCCCTGTTCTTTTTCTATGATTTCGTAGTTGCTGATGCCCAGTTTCTCTATGTATTTCTGAATCTCCCGTTCGTATTCGCTCTTCTCCAAAAGTTGGTGCGAGAACAGCGTGTATTCCAATAGGGCTTCGGTTTCTGAAATGGGCAAGACGTACATAAAACGGGTATTCCCTTTCTGTTCCACCGAAAAATCCATGAAAGTGGCTTGCTCCGGATTAAAAACGGCTTCTTTACTTTTAATAAACCAACCTATAAAATGCTGTTGCAAAACAGGATATTTGGTTTGGCTTTCCAATTCCGATTTTCTGTAAATGCTATTAAAAAGAGTGTCGCAGGTATAGCTGTCCGTTTCCGTTGCCACATAAACATGGTTTGGAATCTCGTTGATGTCTATCACTTTTTGATTGATGAAATGGATGTTGGGCTCATTCAGAATGCCTTCAAAGACTTGATTATAAAAATCCAATCCCTGAACCATATTGTATTGGTACGGTTGCAAATCCAGATCCCGACTAAATTCGGCATTGGCAAAAAGCGCTGAATTCCATTTTTTAGAGATTGATTTTTCCCAAACAGAATCATTCTCTTTCCAGAAACACCAAGTTCTGTCATTCGTTTTTTTTATATCCTCATCAATGAGCAGAATGGTTTTATCTTTAAATTTTCCCGATAGCGCCATTTTATAGACCGTCATCAAAGCAGACAAGCCTGCGCCAGTGAAAATGTAATTGTAGTGTTTCATGTCGGTTTAAGAAATTCTTCTCAAAAATAGGGATTTATTTCTTTTTTTTCAAGAATGCTTAGGAGCGCCTTTGCGTTAAGGTAGGACGGTTTCTGAAGTAGAATCGTGTAATTTGCGTCCAAAACAACCAATGTGGGATAAACCACCCGGTTGCCGATTGTCGCCAGGGCTGTTGCCAATTCGTGGACTCCACTAGCGATTCCCGTGGGTCTGAAGCGGAAAGCATGGTTGTTGAAAGTGATTTCTTTTTTCGACTCGGCATCCAAGGAAATGAAATAGAAATTCTCGTTCAATTCTTTGATAACAGCGGGGTTTTTGAAAGTGGAGTTTTCCATCATTTTACAGTACTTGCACCAAGAAGTATGTATAAACACTACAATGGGTTTTGGGTTTTCTTTGGATAATCTTTCCACTTCTTCAAAGGAATGCGTTCTCAGTTGGGCAAAACTCGATGGGATTGCCGCAATCAAAAACAAGAGTGTAAAGACTATTTTTTTCATCACCTGTGTTATTTAAACATTTGAACTATTTCGTTTCACTGTACAAAAAATACTCGTTAAAAAAATTACTTCAAACTATAGCGCAACCCAAAGAAACTGCGAATTCCTTGGTTAGGTCCATAAACATAGCCGGGGTCAAAAGTCAAAGCATATGGGTTGTCCGGAGTTGCCTGTACGTTGCCATTGGTGTCATATTGGACATTTTTGTCAAACGGATCGTTTGCTCTTGCGATTATAAACGGATTTCCTTTGTTGGGTGTCCAATTTAGAAGGTTTTTCACACCAGCATAGAGCTCCAGATTTTTAAATTTGTTGAAAGTGAACTGGATGTTTTGAATGCTCCACGTTGGGGAATATTGCTTTCTGGGATCCAAATCGCCCAAAAGGGGCAAACGCATGGGGCCATACAAGTTTCCGGTGTAGTCAACATCCAGAAACAGCTTGTTGATGCGATAGGAAATTGCCCAAGTCGCCGATATTTTTTCGGTCAGAATTTGTTGCGTGGTGGTGTTATTTTCCGTTTTGGAAACATCCATATAGGTCGCCCCAAGAATCATTTTCAGGCCATTGTTAAAAACCATATCCACATTGGTGCTTATCCCTTTTGTAACGGCATAGCCGTCCAGATTTTTATAAATGATCTGGTTCGGATTGGTGTCATAATCCGGAATTATCGAATTACTGAATCTGGTATACCATGCGGTAGTTTCCAGCCCGATGAAGTTTCCGTTTTTCGTGTAGATTTTTTTCAAATAGTTAAGGTTGGCATTAAAAGAACGCTCGGGTTTCAGTTCTTCAAGGACGATTACTTCACGCGAGCCCGTTAATGCGGCATGTTCTTCGGTAAAAAGATTGACTATTCTAAAACCCGTTCCGGTGTTGAAACGCAAAATGTTGTTATCGTTAATTTTCCATTTGTAGGCCAATCTTGGAGTGAAAATGGAGCCGTGATTATTGTTATAATCGTAACGGGCTCCCAATAGCACTTTGTGTTTGTCATTAAATGCAATCTCGTCCTGCACAAACAAACTAGGGATCCAATTGATGTCTTCTTTGACCGTGGCGGTGGTATTGTCGTCATAATATTGGTAACGCAAAGCGGTACCGAAAAGCAAATCGTGCTTCTTTAGCTTTTTGTCCCAAGTCAATTGACCAAAGCCGATGCGTTGTTTTGCCATATAGGGGATGTCGCCATAAACTGAATTCTGGTCGTGATCGGTATAAGAATAGGAGAATAGCATTTTTTCTGAAATCGGCAATTCATAAGCGCCTAATAACTCCCAACGTTTGGTGTAAATACTTTCGCCGTAGACCTCGTTACCGCCGCGGTGTTTCTTCTTCCATTGCATTTCGCCGCCCCAACGGTCTTCGTAAAAAAAACGACCGGCCATCGAAAACAGTTTATTGCTTTTTCTGTTGATATTCCATTTTTGGAAGACAGAAATTCGGTCCTGCAGCGTAAGATCGGTAAAGTTATCGTTGTTGTTGTCAATGGGGTTGCTGTAATTGAAGTAGTTTATGCCCGTTAATACAGAAGCCGTTTTACCGACATTCGCTTTGAAACCTATATCTACATTTAATTCGCCCCAGTCTGTGGCAAACGCATCCGCCGAAAACAGAGGTGCGTTTTTAGGGTTTTTAGTGATGATGTTAATTAGACCGCCCACTGCTTCACTTCCGTATAAAGACGAGGCAGGACCTTTGACGATTTCTATTCTTTCCAGCAACGAATTCGGGATTCCCGACAATCCGTAAACCGTGGAGAGCCCGCTTACAATGGGCATCCCGTCAATTAAAACCAAGGTGTATGGACCTTCAAGCCCGTTGATATGAATGTCTCCGGTGTTGCAAACATTGCAATTTAATTGTGGTCGGACGCCATTTACGTTTTGCAAAGCTTCGAAGATATTGGCAGTTGGGTTTTTCTTAAAAAAAATGGGTTTGTAAACTTCGACGGGAACGGGACTTTCCAAGCGGCTAACCGGTTTCAGGGTTCCGGTTATCACCACTTCATCAAGGGTGTTATTTTCTCTTAAATAAAAATCAACCACTAATTCAGTGCTGTCGGTAAGGGTGATATTTCTGCTCTCGGATCGTAAACCGGTATAGGATGCCACAATATCATAGTTGCCGGGAGCGATGTTTTTTATAAAATAATTCCCATTTTCATCACTAATGGTTGTTTTGTCGGTTTTTTTCAGGACAATATTGACTTGTTGCAATGGCATTCCATCGGCAGTGACACTTCCTTTT
>NZ_DATBVQ010000152.1:0-12228 GCF_036515215.1 Flavobacterium sp. | reverse complement strand
ATCGTATTTTCCGTATGCTTTGCAAACGTCTTCGTAACTACTGTCAAATAAGGTTCCGTCTTCAAAATAACCCGCATAATGGAAATAGAAAGTGCTGCCGTCAATCGGTTTAATGCCGCCTCCTTTTTGAATTATTTTGTACGTCAATCCTGAGACTGTAGTCGTCGCGGTGGCTTTTGCTGTGCCAAAAAACGCCTTTTTTGAAGCGATAACGGGGGCATATGTTTCATTGTAAACCCTTTTGTTTTCCGCTTCTAGAGCCGCTTGTTTCTTTTGATTTTCGATTTCAATTAATGCTTGTTTTTTAACATCTTCAGCCTTATTGTCATAATAATCCGTGAAGGTTTTTGGAGCATTAAATTGTTTAGCCAAAGTTCCTTTCCTTGCAATTATAACCTTCGTGATGACATCACCTTGAACGATGCTGTTAACGACATTCATCCCTTCGGTGACATGCCCAAAAATAGTGTGTTTCCCGTCTAGCCAAGGTGTGTCTTTGTGGGTGATGAAAAACTGACTCGCATTTGTGGCAGGCCCTGAATTGGCCATAGCCAAAATACCGCCTTTGTCGAACTTTAAATCCGTGATTTCATCTTTGAAAGCATATCCTGTTCCTCCTGCCCCGCTTCCTGTAGGGTCTCCCGTTTGAATCATAAAGTCATTGATCACACGGTGAAATTTCAAGCCGTCATAAAAGGGTTTCCCTTTTAGTTTTTCGTCAGTGACAAGCGTGTTTTTTCCCTCTGCCAGCGCAATAAAATTGGCGGCCGTTACGGGTGTTTTTTGGTATTCCAGTTGCACCGTTATTTCCCCTTTGTTGGTAAATATGGTTGCGAAAATTCCTTCAACTGCAACGGGCTTTTTTACGGCATTCGTGGTTGCCGTCATTTGTTTCTTTGCAGGAACAGGTTTTTTACTGTTCTGAGCCTGCGCGTTTAGCATCCCTATGCAAACTAAAAATAAAAGTTTAAGTTTCATTTTGTACGATTTTTAAATTCAAATTTTTTATTGTTGAGGTACTGATTCCAATAGTTCCACTTCAAAAACAATATTAGTGTTTGGTGGAATAACATCTCCTGCACCACCTGCGCCATAGGCCAAATGAGAAGGTATAAACAATATTGCTTTATCGCCAAAAGACAGTTTTTCCAATCCCTCGATGAATCCAGGAATCATACCATCCTTTCTGCCCGCTTGAAACGGAATAGGTTGGTAGCCGTTTTGGGCAGCTCTGTTAGGATCAAATTTACCGAATATTTTCGCTTCGCTTTCGAGACTAGTATCAAAAAGTTGGCCATCTTCGAGAAAGCCTGCATAATCGATGTATATTGTTGAACCTTTCACTGGTTTTTTACCTCCAGCCTTTTTGGTGATGACATACATAAGCCCAGTTGAGGTCTTAGTTGCTTTGCTTTTTAAGGCATTAAAATATTTGACCTTGTCATCGCGAACATCTTTGTATTTTTCATCGTACATTTTTTTGCTTTTCGCATCGACAGCCAGTTTTTTCTTTTGATTTTCAGATTCGACCGAAAAATAATCGTAAAATGTTTTTACGGCATTAAACTTTTTTGCGGCCTCGCCTTTTCGTATGATAGTGACTTTATTGATGTAATCATTTTGTTCAATCAAGTTCACTACATCCATTCCTTTGTTTACCACGTGACCAAAAATGGTATGCTTCCCGTCTAACCATGGTGTGGCAACGTGCGTAATAAAAAACTGGCTGCTGTTGGTTGCGGGACCATTATTGGCCATAGCCAAAACTGCGCCCTCATCAAAACGCAAATCGTTAATTTCGTCTTTAAATTTATAGCCTGCATCTCCCGAACCGGTGCCTAAAGGGTCTCCCGTTTGAATCATAAAGTCCTTAATCACCCTATGGAATTTTAATCCGTCAAAAAAAGGTCTTCCTTTTAGGTTGTCATTGGTTACGAAATCATTTTTTCCTTCCGCCAAAGTAACAAAATTAGCGACCGTGATTGGTGCTTTTTTATAATCCAACGCAACAATAATGTCTCCCTTGTTTGTCTCAATTTTTGCATAGAGACCATCAGGAAGATTGCTGTTTTCTTCGTTGCAGGAGTAAAATGTAGTAATTACGAGTAATACGAATAGGATGCTTTTTTTCATATTGATATAAATTAACTTATTGTTTAAAGGCTGTCTTTTGGTTTTATGTTTTGAATTGGTTTTCTTACGGGAGTGGCTTGCTTGGGCGTACTGTCCTTCGATACTGCTTGTTCCGGAAGTTTAGCAACGGCCTGTTTTGCTTCAATCTGTTTTTTATAAACAGATTCTGGTTTAAAATCACGCAGTGTCACTGTGCAAAGTAGAGGTTGGTTTATACCTATCTTTTTGTTGTCGCCATGATAGCCAAATCCCATATGTGAAGGGAAAAAAAAGTTGACCGTTTCGTTTTTATGCATCAGCTTTATGCCATCCCTTAATCCCATCATTATGTCTTGTTTGTCAATATAATAGGTCTGTGGTCTTAATTCCAGTTGCGAGTATATTATATTTCCGTCAATGTCTTTTATTTCATAATCAAAGAAAGCGATGTCTCCTTTTTTTGGAGTTAAAGTATCCAATTCATTTTTGGTTTCATAGGAATACCAATAGCCTTTTGATGAAGCGAAATACTCCACTGCAGGATTATTTTTCATTATGGCTTTGATCCGGTCTTCCTCAGTGGCCACTAGTTTTTTGTTTCTTTCCACTGATTTTTTCATGAAACTCCCGGAAGTATGGGAAATTGGTCTTCTTACCTCTTGGTGCTGTTTGCAGCTTGTCACTAAAACGGACAAAAAGAATGCGATTGTGATATATTGGCTAAATTTCATGGTGTGTTATATCGTTAGTTTTGTTACTAAATCCTCAAATTTACGCACTGTTTCCTCCATTGACGTTTCTGACTTTCCACCCGCGGCATTGCGATGCCCTCCGCCTTGAAAATGGTCCCTCGCAAATTGATTCACGTCAAAATCCCCTTGGGAACGGAATGAAATCTTGATGATTTTCTCTTCTTTATTCTCGATGAAAATCGCCGTGAAAACAATTCCCTTTATGCTTAATCCGTAGTTTACGATCCCTTCGGTATCGCCTTTTATGTAACCAAAGGTATTCAATTCATCTTGGGTCAGCGTGGTATAGGCGGTTTGATGCTCGGACAACACCTTCAGGTTTTGAAGTGCTCTTCCCAGAAGCTGCAAACGGCTGTAGGAGCTGTTTTCGAATAGCAATGTTGGGATTTTAGTGTTCTCAACGCCTAAATCTATTAATTCGGCAACAATTCGGTGTGTGTTTCCTGTAGTTCCAGGAAACCTAAAGGAGCCCGAATCAGTAAGAATTCCGGTATAAATGCAAGTTCCAATTGTTTTGTTAATATCCTCTTTTTTTCCAAGAAAGGAAATGAAGTTATAGAGCATTTCGCATGTGGAGCCAAAGGAAGTATCAGAATAGATATATGCGGCGTAATCATCCGGTTTTTGATGGTGGTCGATCATGATGAAAGGGGCCTTCATTTCGGCTAATACCTTTTCCATTTCCCCACCCACCCGGTGCAAAGCATTGAAGTCCAAAGTAAAAATCAGATCGGCCGCTTCAAGAATTTTAACACTGTTTTCCCGGTCTTTTTCGAATATCTTAACCGTTTCCGAACCAGGAAGCCAAGCCAGAAAATCGGGAAATTCATTTGGGGCAATAACGGTCGGCTGATGATTGTTTTTCAACAGAAAATGGTATAATCCTAAAGTCGAACCCATAGCATCGCCATCAGGGCCTCTATGCGGAATGATTGCAATTTTTTTTGGTGTTGCCAATAGCAACTGTATCGCTTGAATGTCTTGTATTTTCATAGTCTGCGAAATTACATTTTTTAATGTAAAGTTTGAAATCATTTAGTAAATAAGACACTTTTTCAAATTAGAAATTGTCCAGTTTTTCCCTTTTGAATTTTTGGTATAATTGATATTTGGCTCCTTTAACTATCTGTGAATGATAAATGCCTATAGACCCTGATGCTAAATAGGCGATAAAGCAGGCGATTCCGATGTAAGCTCCGCTTTGCATCCCAAAAAGTTCCATTCCCATAATGGTGCAGGCGATAGGAGTATGGGTTGCGCCAGAGAAAACGGCCACGAAGCCCATTCCTGCCAACAGGGCAATAGGGAGGGGCACAATTAGGGACAGTGCGCTTCCCAATGTCGCGCCAATAAAGAAAAGGGGGGTTACTTCACCTCCTTTAAATCCCGCGCCCAACGTAAATCCAGTGAATAATATTTTGGCTAAAAAATCGTAATACTCGCTGGGCTTCGAAAAAGATTCCAAGATAATCGGAACTCCTAAACCCAGATATTTTGTGGTGCCGATGAAGTAAATCGCGATAGCAAACAGAAGTCCTCCAACAAACGGACGCAGTGGAGGGTATTTAATGCTGGAAAACAAAATGCCCCAATAATGCGTGCTTCTGGAAAAGAGCATGGCAGAAAAACCAAATAAGATACTAATCGGAATAATCCAAAGCAGTATTTTTAGATTGATGTCCGGAACAATAGGGATGGAATAATGCGTGTGTTTTACGTGCCAAATTTCAACAGTGTAATAGGCGATAAAGGCAACCAAAAAGGACAAGATGATGCTTTTATAACTGACCTTGCTGTAGTACAAAACTTCTAAGGCGAACAGAGCTCCCGCCAACGGCGTTCCAAAAACAGAGGCGAATCCGGCGCTGATTCCCAAAATGAGAAGGGTCCTTCTGTCCGAATTGTCAAGTTTGAAAATTCCGGTGAATTGGTCCGCTAGGGCCCCTCCCATCTGCACCGCCGTTCCCTCACGACCGGCCGATCCTCCGAAGAGATGCGTTATTATGGTGCCAAAAAGCACCAAAGGAGCCATTTTTAACGGGATGGTCTTTTTTGGGGTTTCGTATTCTTCCAACAGTAAGTTATTCCCTTTTACAACTGAAGAGCCATAATAATGGTATCCCAGACCTATGAGCAAACCGCCCATCGGCAAGAGCCAAATTATCCAGTTGTTTTGGCCCCGATAGCTTGCCGCCCATTCTAATGCCACCAGCAAAAATGCTGAAGCGGAACCCGAGAAGAATCCGATCAGTACACAAATGAAAATCCATTTGAAGATGAGCAGTATCGTTTTTTTTATTTTTTCTGAAATCATTCTTTTGTAGGGAAATTGCCAAATACTATTATGCTAAAGTATTACAATCCATCCAAATTATTGTGTTTTTCAGGAAGTACGGCCGTAAATTCTATTTCAACCAGATATTCCGGAGCCACTAATTTACTGATTTCGTAAAAACCTGTTGCTGGTTTGATATCCTTGAAAAAAGCCGAATGAGCTCTAGCTACATCTTCAAAAGTACTGATGTTTGTGGTGAATATTCGCGTACGAATGACATCTTTCATGCTAGCATTTAAATCTTCGAGCACCTTTTCAACTCTTTCGAGAATATTGTAAGTTTGGGCGTAAGCATCGGTCGCTTTTACTTTTTCACCGTCAACTATGGCGACCGTTCCTGAAATTTCAATGCTGTTTCCTATTCGCACAGCGCGACAATATCCCATTTTATCCTCCCATTCTGAGCCTGTCAATATGTTTTCTCTTTTCATTTTGTTTCAATTTTTAAGGTTATTTTTAAAGTAATTTTGCCTGATTTAAAAAATGGTATATTTTTTGCAATTTATAAAAAACAGCAAAATAAAAAATACCGATTTTATATCAAAGAGTTTAATTTTGATAAAATGTTTTTAGACTCTAAAACGTAATAAATTCGAAAATATCAAGTTATAAAGGAAAGTTAAATAATGCCACTTTTATGATTTTATAATATTGGTTTTTTATTTTTAAAAAAAAATGCACAAATGATCAATCAATACGCAAGCGTTATGAATCGAATTTTCTTCTTAATTTTAATAATTGGACTTTCTGCTAGAGGATATTCCCAGGACGAAATTAGTAACAAATTTAAAGCGATACCTCCGAGAAGTAAAGAGGTTAAAATTAAACCAGTAGTTCCGCCAATTGCCGGGCCGCCTAAAGTGATGCCTTATATTCCGGCTCCAATTCCAGAAAACAATTTTAAAGTACCAAAAAATGAAACCATTGTAGCCTCTAAAGCGTATCGTAGAAATCAAGATTTAGGTATCTATAAAACCACTTCTAAAACAGCAAAAGTGCAATATCGAGATGGCGCTTATGTTGACGGGGACCGCATTATGATTTATGTAAATTATAAAGTTATAGATTACGATGTCCTTTTGGAGGGCGACTTTAAAGGATTTGAAGTGCAGCTTGAACCAGGAGTCAATAGAATCGATTTTGAAGCATTAAATGAAGGTTTTGCCGCTCCCAATACAGCCGAATTTAAAGTATATGATGATAAAGGTCAATTGATCTCTACTAGTCAATGGAATATAGGTCAAGGCTATAAGGCTACAATACTAGTAGATAAGCAATAAAGGTTCTTTTTTTAATAATGGATTGGGAATGAACAATAAATTTAGGATGTTTTTCAATCTGATAGGTTAATTTTTTTTAATGTTCGCCAGAGGTTTTGTTTTCTAAATAGAAAGCTTGGTATATTTGTCGCAACTTGATATTTAGAGTATTAAAAAACAAAGTGGTATAATATGAAACAAATATTATTGGTTATTATAATGTGTATTACAATAAACAGCTATTCTCAAACCGAGTTTAGTTCTAAGTTTAAAGTAATACCTCCTTTGGATACAGGAATTAAAACTAAAAAAGCAGCCCCTATAAAGGCTGTGCCCCAAGATATCCTAGCGCCCAATATTTTCAAAAAACCAGAATCAAAACTTCCCAGCACTAATTTTAAAATTGGTGAGCCCGACGCTATTTCTATGATTCAAACCAATAATTTTATTAATCCTGGAGATCAAGTACGAGATAAAATGAATAAAAATATTAATAAATCATTAGTCAATAATGGATTAAAAGAGGATGCTTCTTATCTTAACGTAAAGGACTTGAATTTTGGAGTCATTCGTACCAAGTCAAAAACGTTAATGATCCGAGTTCGGGATTATGGTGCTATTGATGGCGATTTAATAAAAGCGACAATTATTTACAATTACAAGAATACTATTTTAGCAAATAATTTATACCTGGACACCAATTTTAAAGACATAAAAATAGAACTTCAGGACGGCATTAATGACCTTGAGCTAGAAGCTTTGAACCGCGGTGCTTTAGGGGGCAATACAGGCGCTTTTTACATTTATGATGAAGACGGAAAAATGTTGCTTTCTGACTTGTGGAATAATTTTGATACGGGAGTTAAATCTAAATTTACCTTTATAAAAGAATAAGAATTGCTTTTTTAGCCTTTCTGGAACTGAAAAGGATCTGCCTTGACCTGAAATCTCATGACCGCTTTTACCCTAATATTTTCAGTTACCGTTTCTGTGCATGATTTCTGCCAGCCAATGGAACTTATGGACAGGAATTAAGGCAACTATTATCCTTTGTAAAAGAATAATAATTGCCGGTCTCCCATTAATCTAAAAAGGATCTGCTGTGACCTGAAATCTCATGTCCGCTTTTACAGTAATATTTTCAGTTACCGTTTCTTTTGTGACAGCGCTTACTCTTA
The DNA here is from genome assembly GCF_036515215.1 of Flavobacterium sp. Taxonomy (GTDB): domain Bacteria; phylum Bacteroidota; class Bacteroidia; order Flavobacteriales; family Flavobacteriaceae; genus Flavobacterium. The sequence goes on along the minus strand of NZ_DATBVQ010000152.1, from coordinate 4,592 downwards.
ATCGGAAGCTTGGCGCTTTTACGTATATATCCAGTTTTTCACTAGTGGGAGTCAAGGTAATAGTACTTGATGTTGAATTAATATTGTCTAAATAAGCCAATTCTATTTCGTTACTGTCATTGGTGGAAATATACAGATGTATTGATTTCAAGAATGAAAATGATTTATTAGCTGGATTTGTTATCGTCATTTTTAACTCTTTAAGTCTAACATCCTTAACTTTGTCGGCATTTGTATTGTTGTTTTCAAATACGGTGCTGGAATTAGAAGGAGTTTCTGCACTAAAGTCTAAAGGTGTATTGACAGGAAATCCGGCGGGAATGGTTACAGATGCTTCATTATCTATCGAAAAGGTCAATAAGTCATCAACCACGCTACATGAAATTGCCAGAATTCCAAAAATAGCAACGGCTATAAGTTTTTTTGTTATCATTTTTTTTGTGTTTATTAGGATTAGTATTCGGACAAAAATAGTCTTTTTAAGTCTAAAGCCAATTTAAGAAAAAAAAACTCAATTCGAGACAAAGTGCAATCGCTCATTTCGCCAACAGTCGGGATTATTGAAAAAGAAAAAAATAAACAATTATTTTTTTAAATTCAATTTTTCAATTCCGAATATAAAAAGTATTTTTGCGCATGCAACACAACGTACTTATTTTAGATTTCGGATCGCAATACACACAACTTATTGCGCGTAGAGTTCGCGAATTAAATATATTCTGCGAAATTTTCCCATACAATCATTTTCCGAGTGATTTATCCCCTTATAAAGCCGTAATTCTTGGAGGAAGCCCTTTTTCTGTTAGAGGAGAAGATGCTCCACATCCGGATTTGTCTCAAATAAGAGGGAAACTACCTATGCTTGCCGTATGTTACGGTGCACAATATTTAGCTCATTTTAGTGGTGGTGAAGTGGCCGCTTCGAACACAAGAGAATATGGCAGGGCTAATTTGTCTTTTATAAAACCAAACGAAACTTTCTTCGAAGGAGTTGACCTTAACAGTCAGGTTTGGATGAGTCACAGCGACAGCATTAAAGCGTTACCAACCAATGGTGTCAAATTAGCCAGCACGCATGATGTGGAATTCGCGGCTTATAAAATCGACGGTGAACCCACTTATGCGATACAATACCATCCTGAAGTATTTCATTCTACCGATGGATCAAAGATGTTGGAGAATTTCTTGGTTAAAATTGCCGAAGTTCCGCAAAATTTCACTCCTAATGCTTTTGTCGAGGATATGGTCGCAGAGCTAAAAGAAAAAATTCAAGACGATAAGGTCGTTCTTGGACTTTCTGGCGGTGTAGATTCTACGGTAGCTGCGGTTTTGCTACACCAAGCTATCGGCAAAAATTTATATTGCATATTTGTTAATAACGGCTTGCTTCGTAAAAATGAATTCCAAAATGTATTGGACCAATACAAAGGAATGGGATTGAACGTAAAAGGCGTTGATTCCGGTGATCGTTTCTTGTCAGAATTGGCAGGAGTGAGTGACCCCGAAACCAAACGTAAAATTATCGGACGCGTTTTTATCGAAGTTTTCGATGATGAATCTCATCTTATCGAAGATGTGAAATGGTTAGCGCAAGGAACTATATATCCGGATGTTATTGAATCAGTTTCCGTCAAAGGACCATCGGCGACAATAAAATCGCATCATAATGTAGGTGGTTTGCCTGATTATATGAAATTGAAAATTGTGGAACCGCTTCGAATGCTTTTCAAAGATGAGGTGCGCAGAGTAGGAGCCAGCTTAGGAATTGATGCTGAACTGTTAGGAAGGCATCCTTTTCCGGGACCTGGACTGTCAATTCGTATCTTAGGTGACATCACGCCAGAAAAAGTGAGCATACTGCAAGATGTTGATGCTGTCTTTATTGATGGATTAAAATCTTGGGGATTGTATGACAAGGTATGGCAGGCGGGAGCAATCCTCCTTCCTGTAAATAGTGTCGGTGTAATGGGAGACGAGCGTACTTATGAGAAAGTGGTGGCGCTTCGTGCGGTGGAATCAACTGACGGTATGACGGCGGATTGGGTTCATCTACCATATGATTTCTTGATGAAAATTTCTAATGATATTATAAATAAAGTGAAAGGCGTAAATAGGGTGGTGTATGATATCAGTTCAAAACCGCCAGCAACTATTGAGTGGGAATAAGACATATCTTTTTTTTCTGACAGTAGGAATTTATTTCTAATGTTCTTTATATAGACGGTATCAGATTTTTGGAATAAAATTTGATACCGTTTTGTTGTCTTTGATTAATAATTTTATATCTAAAAATGATGAAGTATTTTTTTGCGATTTTTATTACCATGGTATTGTTTACAAATACCGTTTTTTCACAAGAAAAACCGATTACGCACAAAGTGGAAAAAGGTGAAACGATAGTTCAAATTGCATTGAAATATAAAGTCACCCCGTTTGATATTTATCAGTTAAATCCGGACGTGCGAAATGGTTTGAAACCAAATAGCATTATACTTATTCCGAATAAATCTACAGATAAAACCCCAAGTGTTCCAGTCAAAACAAATGGGCAAACACTTACGCATCTGGTGACGCCAAAGGAGACTTTGTATGGTATTGAAAAAAAATACGGTGTTTCTGATGATGACTTAAAGAGAGCCAATCCTTTTATTGAAAAAGACGGATTGCAAATAGGGCAAACGCTTGTTATTTCAGTAAAAAACAGTCCGAAAAATGCAGTAGCAGTTCAAGAAAAACTGATTTATCATGATGTGCTTCCAAAAGAGACAAAATATTCGATTTCCAGAAAACATGGTATTACTATTGCGGAACTTGAAAAACGTAATCCTGAAATTGTAAGTGGCTTGCCAATTGGATACAGATTGATAATAAAAGGGAATTCGCCCAAAAATGTTAAAGTTATTGGGGAAGTGGCATCTAAAAAAGAAGACGCAATTCAAAAACCACTGAAGGCATCTGAAGAAATTACGTATACAAATTATGCTGTCCAGCCGAAAGAAACGCTTTACAGTTTGTCGAAAACGTTCGGTATGAGTCAAGAGGATTTTATTGCGCTGAATCCGGAACTTAAGAACGGCGTAGAAATAGGAATGATTTTGAAAGTTCCTTCTAAAGCTTCAGTTGTAGAGGAGAATAAAAAAGAATATACCGCTTTATCAAAAAAAATCGGTTTCGGTGACCGAAAAAAAATGGTGTTGCTTTTGCCGTTTAACATATCCAGAGTGGAAGGGGATACTATAAATTCAACTTCGACTCGTTTGAAAAAAGATAAATTTTTGAACATGACATTGGATTTTTATGCTGGTGCTTTGATGGCTATAGACTCTGCCAAAGTATTAGGTCTTCCTATTGATATAGAGATTTATGATTCTGAGGAGACTAAAAATAGTTCAAGTGTTACTTCTATTATTAAGAAGAACAATTTGGAAACGGCCAATGCCATAATTGGACCTTTTTACCAAAGTAATGCGGAAATTGCCGCTCAGTTGTTGAGTGAAAATAATGTTCCGGTTATTTCACCATTGTCTAAGGATGTGGGGAGCCCTTTCAGTAATTTATACCAAACTATTCCCACTAGCGATGAGGTAAAAAACGCCATGTTCGATTACATGAGAGCCCATAATGGAAATATTATGGCGGTGGTTGACAAGAAAAAAGAATCAATCGTTCAATACATCAAAGAAAATCAAAAAGAGGTGCCATTTGTTGCTTTCAAAGAAAATGGTAGCCTGTCTTCCGAAAGTTTGAAAAGCATGTTGGTGAAAGACAGGATGAACTATGTAGTGATGGAAACGGGGAATACCTGGATGATTAAAACGACAATAGGGGCAATGCTGGGTTCTATGTCGGGATATCAGGTGCAATTGGTGATTTTAGAGCCAAATGAAACCTTGGATACTGACGAAATTAAATACTTGAACCTCACGAAACTGAAACTGATGTATCCGTCAGTGACACGTGATGGTCATACGGATGCGACTTCAATTTTTGACAAAGAATACAGAAAAATAAATAATATTTACCCAAGTGATTTTGCAACTCGTGGTTTTGATGTGACTTTCGATACGATGATGCGATTGGTGCAAAACACAAGTTTTGAAGAAACAGTTAATTCTGCTGCGACAAAACAAGTGGAAAATAAATTTGAATATTATAAAAAGCCTGATGGAGGATATACTAATAAGGGCGTGTTTATCATGTATTATGATAATGACTTAACTTTAAAAGAAGCGAACTAAAATACCAGAACTTTCAATTTAGAGAATGACATCAAAAGTAACCTACCTTGGAGATTTAAGAACGTCTTCAATACATACGCAATCCGGCAGCGAAATTATTTCTGACGCACCTTTGGATAACAAAGGAAAAGGCGAAGCTTTTTCGCCAACGGATACCGTTGCGAACGCTTTGGCCAGTTGCATGATGACCGTTATGGGTATCAAAGCCCATGTTCTGGAGATTGATATGAGCGGCGCTGTTGCCTCAGTCACTAAGATTATGAATGCGGAACCTCGCAGAATTGGTGCGATTGAAATTTCATTTGAAATGAATATCGACGTTGATCAAAAAAGCAAAAACATTCTGGAGAGAAC
>NZ_DATBVQ010000151.1:0-11771 GCF_036515215.1 Flavobacterium sp. | reverse complement strand
CGCTTAAAAATAAGCATTAAATACTGTTTCAAATTTCTTCCCAGAAACAGTAAACTTTTATTAAAAATTTACTTAAAACTGTAAATATTACAACATTTCTCGAAATTTGTATAACACTTATTCTTAAATTGTTGCAGATATTTGTAAGGTAATAAAATTGAACAAACAGCTTTAAATCATTTAAAATGAAGCGATTCGTTTATTCAATTTTTTAAATTAAATATAAAATAATAATCAAAAACATTAAAAATCATGAGCAACCTTCTTTACACATTAGCAGTAATTTTAATCATTTTTTGGGCAATCGGTTTTTTCGCATTTAGTGCAGGTGGTATAATACACGTGTTACTAATCATTGCTGTAATTGCAGTACTATTAAGACTTATCCAAGGAAGAAGATTATAAAAAACAGAATTTAACAGAATAAAAAAATAATTATGAAAACAGATAAAGTAATATTAGGAGTATTAGGCGGTCTTGCTGCCGGTGCTATATTAGGAATATTGTTTGCTCCTGAAAAAGGGGAAAAAACAAGAAAAAAAATAAAAAACAAAGGTATTGATTACGCTGATGAATTAAAGTATCAGTACGGTGCAACGGCAAACAATCTGTCCAAAAAATATGATTCTCTAAAACAAGAAGGAAAATCTCTGCTTAAGGATGGAAAAGCCAAATTTGACAGTCTTAAAGGCGAAGGAGAAGCTTTTCTTGCAGAAGGAAAAGCAAAGTTTGAGAATACAAAAAATGAAATTGAAAATTTAGATGTTTAAAACACGTTTCCTAAACTTCAATTAAAATATAAATAATGGATAACAAAGCGACAACAATAGAAATTCTTTTTGAAAAAGCGGAGAACTATACCCGAACGACTATTGAATTAGCCCGGCTAAATTTTATAGATAAATCTTCGGATGTACTGTCTTCCTTAATTTCAAGATTAGTAATTGCTATTGTTTTTGCTATGTTCATTCTGCTTCTTAATTTTGGCATCTCTTTTTGGATTGGAGAAATGCTGGGTAACTTTTTTTACGGTTTCTTTATTGTGGCTTCATTTTATCTAATTATTTCAATTTTACTCTATTCTTATAAAGATCAATGGATTAAATTACCAGTGAGCAATTTTATAATTGGAAAAATGCTAAAATAGGAATGTTATGAAAAAAATAAACGAGACCGATCTTTTAGATCAAAGAATCTCAACTTTAAGAATAAAAAAGGCAAATGAATTCGATTCCCTCAGGGAACAATTTCACGCTACCTACGAAAGCATAAAGCCTATAAACTTGCTTAAAAACACTTTTGCTGAGATGACCACAACACCTGGTCTGAAAAGTAATCTTTTAAATAGTGTCATAGGTTTGTCTACAGGTTATCTATCTAAAAAGCTCTTGCTGGGCGGCGCTCATAGTCCGATAAAAAAAGTGCTTGGTGTATTATTACAATTTGTAGTCACTAACGTGGTCTCTAAACGATCCAGAATATAACTCACTACCCATTTGCGTGTATAATAAATTTATTTAAAATTTATTCCCTACCGGATAATATTCAATTTTATCTACATCCATTCATTCCTTGGTTGCTCAACTAATAAATCTTAAAACCTTGTCTTCTTTAGCAATAAGTTGAAAAAAGTTACCATCAAATGAGAGAAATAAAGATAAAAATGAAAAAAGAGGATGAATTAATTCGTGTCAATAAAAAACTCGCTTTTCAGAATGGCGAAAAAGAGAAAAGGGCGGCTGAACTAGTTATCGCCAACCAAGAACTCGCATTTCAAAATCACGAAAAAGAAAAGAGAGCAGCTGAATTAGTTATCGCCAATAAAGAACTCGCCTTTCAGAATGACGAAAAAGAAAAAAGGGCAGCTGAATTAGGTATTGCCAATAAAGAACTCGCCTTTCAGAACGACGAAAAAGAAAAAAGGGCATCTGAATTAGGTATTGCCAATAAAGAACTCGCCTTTCAGAACGACGAAAAAGAAAAAAGAGCGGCAGAACTGATTATCGCAAACAAAGAACTCGCTTTTCAGAATAGCGAAAAAGAAAAAAGAGCGGCAGAATTAGTTATCGCCAACAAAGAACTCGCTTTTCAGAATGACGAAAAAGAAAAAAGAGCGGCTGAACTCATTATTGCCAACAAAGAGCTCGCTTTTCAGAACGATGAAAAAGAGAAAAGGGCAACCGAATTAATGTTGACCAATTTAGAACTTACGAATGCACAAGAATCCCAAAAAGAGTATATTCGAGGTTTAGAAAAAATCATGTTCATCACTTCACATAAGGTAAGACAACCAATTGCAAATATTCTAGGATTATCATTAATGCTTGATCTTGTAAAAGATTCAAAAGAGGAAATCGAACAATCCTTATATCATATGAAAGAATCGGCCCTTTCTCTTGATCTTTTAACCAAAGAATTAAACGCACACGTTTTGCACCTGAAGAAAAATGTAAGACCATAAAAGCATTGAAATGAAATGTTTTTTGCTTTCCTTCTCCGAATTAAAAAGAAAAGGCATTGTGACCATATTATAATTAAGTCTATCCACTTTTTTACAAGGTTTTTGGACTAATAAAAAATTAGTGAAAATTTTAATTTATTGGCAAATCGAGAAATACATTCTCGATTTTTTTTTACCTAAAAAATAACGACCATATTGACTACCTTCTTAAAAAGTGCAGTCAGTTTCAAAAATTTCTCTTTTTATTCTTCAATTCTAACACTACAAAAAAGCCTTTTACTCCGTTGATGTAAAACAAAACATCGAGAGCAGCTTCAAAAAAATTTAAAACCGACATTTATTTACAAGTTATTTAACACAAATTAAGTTTTTTTTAATAAGTGAATTATACAACTATAAAAATATATAGTATAACAATTAACCCTCGCAATAGCTTCACCTTTGTCCATAATTATAATAATAACAAATCCCCAAAACTTAATAACATGAAAACTAAAAAATTACTATTAACCTTCGCAATACTATTTATTGCATTAATTTCCGGTTGTGCGAGCGACGATTTTGTGGAAATAGACGGTGTTTGTCCTGAAGTGACAGCAACAACCCCTATAAATGGGGCAATCAACATTCCGCTTGATCAAATAATTACCGTAACTTTTAATGAAGAAATGAACTCTGAAACAATAAATCAGTCTTCATTTACATTATATAATGGTACTTCACAAGTAAACGGTGCAGTTAATTATAGCGGTACCACAGCTACATTTACCCCAGCTGCAACACTTACCCCTAATACTACTTATACTGCTAAAATAGCGAGAACAGTAAAAGATCTTACGGGTAATGCACTGCAAGAAGAAACTATTTGGACTTTTAGTACTGGCTTAACAGTTACTCCAATGGTTGCATCAACTGATCCAGAAAATAATGCGAATAATGTGGTTGTGAACAAATTAGTAAGTGTTACCTTCAACATGCCGATGAAGGCTTCAACCATTAATGAAACTACATATACCTTAAAACAAGGAGCTACAACTGTACCGGGAACTGTATCATATAGTGGTACTACTGCTGTTTTTACACCAACCGGACTTTTGGCTGCAAATACAGTTTATACAGCTACTGTTTCTAAAGCAGTAACAAATTTAGACAACACAACATTAATAAGTGATTATGTATGGCAATTCACAACCGGATCTATAGTAGCTCCAACTGTTACTTCCACAGATCCTATTGACAATTCAACTGGAATCAGTCTTACTCAAACGATTACTGCCGACTTTAGTATGATTATGGATCCGTTAACTATTGATGCAACGACTTTTACGTTGAAGCAAGGAGCTACGATTATTGGAGGAGCAGTAACTTATTCAGGAACTACGGCTTCTTTTAAACCTACAAATCCTTTATTGGAAGGTAAAGTTTATACGGCTACGATTACAACTGGAGCAAAAAATCTTGCAGGTGTGCCATTAGCAAATAACTATGTTTGGAATTTCACTACATTGGTTGTAAATGCTCCCGCTCCCACTGCAAAATTATTCTTCGGAATATTTGGAGGAACTGCAGGGATAACTAATCAAGGACTGAATACTAGAATTAACAACGGAAGTATTGGTACAACAGCTGTTTCTACAAAAGTAACGGGATTCACTGATATTTTTGCTACTCCATTTGAAGTTTATACAGTTACGCCTCTTAATAACGGACTTGTAGACGGTGGAATCTATGCGGCAGCCCCTGCACCAGGAAATGCTGACAAAGCGAAAATAGCACTTGCAGGATTGAATGCAGCAAGAGATCTATACAATAGTATTTCTCCAGCTTCAAAACCTGGAGGAAGTGATCAAGGATCAGGTGAACTAGGTGGATTAACTTTAACTGCAGGAGTATACAAATCAGCAAGTGGTACTTATAAAATCACAAATGGTGATTTAACTTTATCCGGAAGTGCAACTGATGTTTGGATTTTCCAAGCGGAATCTTCATTAACAGTAGGTTCTCCAGCAGCTACCAGAAATGTTATATTGACAGGTCAAGCAAAGGCTGAAAATGTTTACTGGTATGTAGGTAGTACAGCAGTTATTAATTACGCTGGTGGTGGTGTAATGGTAGGAAACATTCTCGCAAATAGTGGGGTTACATTATCTTCTCCAGGTAATAGTACTACTCCAGTTGGTCAAGAAACAGTATTAAATGGAAGAGCAATTTCATTAGTTTCTTCAGTAACTATGGTAAATACCATTATTAATATCCCTGCTAACTAAGAAATTAAATATAAGATTTAAATATCCCGTCTCAGGACGGGATTCATTTAAATAAAACCTAATTATAAAAGATAAAAAATGATATCAACAACTAAATATAATGAGAAACCGTGTTCTACATGGTCTCCTAAAAACCTTACAATCAAAAGCGTTGCGTTAGTAGCTTTGTCATGGTTAAGTTTTCAAACATCTGTTCAAGCGCAGGAAACTCTAGAAGTTAAATACACAAAACCTTCTTGGTACTTTGGTTTAGCTGGTGGTGCTAATTTTAATTTTTACCGTGGCTCAACGCAACAAATGAACGCTAGTTTCACTTCCCCAAAAGCATTTCATGATGGATTTGGTGCCGGACTTTTCATTGCGCCACTTTTAGAATACCGTCCTGCTGATTCAAGATGGGGTGTTATGTTACAAGCTGGTTATGACAGTCGCAAAGGTGATTTTGATCAAGTGACCACTGTGTGTGATTGCCCAGCTGATTTATCAACTAACCTAAGTTATATTACAGTAGAGCCAAGTTTGCGTTTTGCTCCTTTCAAATCTGATTTTTACTTATATGGAGGACCACGTTTGGCTTTCAACATGGACAAATCATTTACATATCAACTAGGTGTTAATCCAGCATTTCCTGATCAGGAACCAAATGCTGCAGTTAAAGGTGATTTTGATAATGTCAACAAAACTATTGTTTCTATGCAAATTGGAGCAGGTTATGACATTCCACTTTCATCAGATAGTAACAAGACACAATTCGTACTGTCTCCTTTCGTTTCATTCCAACCTTATTTTGGCCAAAACCCACGTTCAACAGAAACTTGGAATAACACTACCGTAAGAGCTGGGGTTGCACTTAAATTTGGACAAGGACAAAACATCCAACAGTCTACAGATATGGTGAAGGATGCTGAAGTTAAATTTTCTATCAACTCTCCTAGTAATGTACCTGGCGAGTCTAGATATAACGAAATTTTCCCGCTTAGAAACTACGTATATTTTAATGCTGGATCTACAGAAATACCGAACCGTTATGTTCTTTTGAATAAAGATCAGGTTAAAGATTTCAAAGAAGACCAGTTGGAAGTATTTGCTCCTAAAAACTTGTCTGACCGTTCAAAACGACAAATGACTGTTTATTACAACGTTTTAAACATTCTTGGTGACCGTATGCAAAAAAACCCATCATCGACAATTTCTTTAGTAGGATCTTCAGAAAACGGACCTGCGGACGGATTGGCAATGGCTGAATCGATTAAAACGTATTTAGTAAATGTGTTTGCCATTGCGCCATCCAGAATTAGCACTAAAGGCCAGGACAAACCAAACATCCCATCAGAACAACCGGGTGCAACCTTAGAACTTGGACTTCTTCGTGAAGGAGACCGTAGAGTTTCGATCGAAAGTACCTCTCCTGATTTATTGATGGAATTTCAAAGTGGACCTGATGCCCAATTGAAACCGGTAAAAATTGTTGCTCTTCAAGGAGCGCCTGCTGAAAGTTATGTTACTTTTGATAATAAAGGTGCTAACGAAGCTTTATCTTCATGGTCATTGCAAATCGCGGATGAACAAGGAAAAGTGCAGTCTTTTGGTCCATATACTGAAGATGTAGTTAGCATTCCCGGAAAAGCAATTTTAGGTAGTCGTCCAGAAGGAGATTTCAAAGTTAAGATGATCGGTCAAACAAAAAGCGGTAAAATAATAGAGAAAGAAAGTCCTATACACGTTGTTCTTTGGACACCGGCTAAAGTTGAAGAAGGTATTAGATACAGTATTATATATGAATTTAATAAATCTAAAGCGATTAGCATCTACGAAAAATACCTAACTGATGTAATAACACCTAAAATTCCTGCAGGAGCAACTGTAATTATTCATGGTCACACAGATGTAATTGGTGAAGAAGTTCATAATCAAGATTTGTCTTTGGCTCGTGCTAACGATGTGAAAAACATTATTGAAAGCGGATTATCTAAAACAGGAAGAAGCGACGTCAAATTTGAATTACATGGATTTGGAGAGGATGACAACAAAGCCCCTTTTGAAAACAATACTCCTGAAGAACGAGCTTACAACAGAACTGTGATTATCGACATTATTCCTGCAAACAAATAAGTCAAGGAATCGAGAATACATTTTTATAATTTGAAAAAGAGGATAGACGCTAAAAAGTCTATCCTCTTTTTTTTGTGCCAAAGAATAATCGAAACGAATCTAATTATAATCAAAACAACGATTAAATACCCCAAATAAAAAAAATTATTTATTGAGTGATAACTTTAATTCTCTGGGCAATCCATATAGGTAAACCAATAAATATAATTATCTTTATAGGAACAATTTAAGTCTAAATCACATGGAAAAAAATCAATTATTCGTCCCTGTAAAAATTGGCTCTATAGAATTAAAAAACCGAATTGTCATGGCTCCGATGACCAGATGCAGAGCCATAAAAAATATTCCGAACGAACTCATGCTTGAATACTACAAACAACGTTCAAGCGCAGGATTAATTATCACCGAAGGGACATCACCATCACCCAATGGACTGGGGTATGCCAGAATACCCGGTATTTTCAGTGAAAAGCAAGTTGAAGGATGGAAAAAGATCACAGAAGCGGTGCATAAAAATAAAGGTAGAATAATTGTTCAATTGATGCACTCCGGTAGGATAAGCCATTCTCTTAACATGCCAGTCGGCTCAAAGATACTTGCACCATCGGCAATAAAGGCTGCCGGACAAATGTGGACCGACTTCAAAGACCTACAAGATTTTGAAATGCCAAAAGAAATGACTCTACAGGATATAATTCATGCAAAAACTGAATATATATGTGCTGCAGAAAATGCTTTGTTTGCCGGGTTTGATGGTGTCGAATTGCACTCCGCCAATGGTTATTTGTTGGAAGAATTCCTTTCGCCAATAAGTAACATCCGTGACGATAATTACGGTGGAAGCATTGAAAATCGATGCCGTTTTGTTCTTGAAGTGACCAAAGCGGTTGCTCAGGCCATCGGCAAGGAGAAAACGGCAATCCGTCTATCTCCATATGGAGTGGCGAGCGATATGCCGCATTATCCGGAAATAGATGCGACTTATGATTATTTGTCAAAAGAACTCAACTCGCTTGATATCGCTTACATACATCTCTTGGACCATTCTGATATGGGAGCACCTCCAGTTCCGACAGAAATCAAAAAAATGATTCGCAAAAATTTTAAAAATACGATTATACAGTGCGGCGGGTATAATAAGAAAACTGCAGAAGAAGCAATTGCAAATGGGCTGACTGATTTAGTGGCATTCGGAAGACCATATATCAACAATCCTGACCTTGTGGAACGATTCAAAAACAGCTGGCCCTTATCGCAGGATCTTAATATGGATTTATTCTATACCGCCGACGAAAAAGGCTATACCGATTATCCATTCTACAAACCCTGATTTTAACAGATCCGCAACCGACTTACAGAACTCCTCCAAAATAAGTTTAAGATGAAAGATATATTCCAATTGTTAGATTTATTAGGTGATGAAAAGGACTATTTGTTGAACCATGTCTGTAAAACAGTTAGTAGCGATCACATGTTATTACCCACTAAGGACGTTATTGATAACTTTTTACAGAGCAATCGAAATGGGCAATCAATCAGAAGCTTGACTCAGCTGTATAGCCACGGCCGCCTTTCAGGGACTGGATACCTGTCCATCTTGCCTGTTGATCAGGGAATTGAACATACTGCGGGCAGTTCTTTTGCTCCAAATCCCATCTATTTTGATCCAGAAAATATTGTCAAATTGGCTATCGAGGCAGGCTGTAATGCGGTAGCCTCGACGATGGGCGGTCTCGCCATGCTTTCAAGAAAATACGCCCACAAAGTTCCCTTTGTTGTGAAAATCAATCATAATGAATTAATGACATATCCAAATAAATACGACCAGATTATGTTTGCAAGTGTACGCGATGCATGGAATATGGGCGCTGTCGCCGTGGGTGCGACGGTGTACTTTGGATCTGCCGAATCTGACAGACAAATTATCGAGGTGGCGCATGCTTTTGAAGAAGCACATAATTTGGGCATGGCAACAATACTTTGGTGTTATACAAGGAACAATGCCTTTGTGAAAGACAATGTCGATTACAACACTGCAGCAGATATTACCGGACAGGCCAATTATCTGGGTGTATCACTGCAGGCAGATATTATCAAACAAAAACTGCCCACAAACAACGGTGGTTTCGCCACCGTAAAATTTGCCAAAAGCAATCCGGAAATGTATAGCAAGTTATCTACCGATCACCCAATAGACTTGTGTAGATATCAGGTAATTAACTGTTACGCAGGCCGAATTGGTATGATCAATTCTGGAGGAGAATCAGTCGGGGAAATGGATTTTGCGGAAGCAATAAGAACAGCCGTCATAAATAAACGGGCGGGCGGAGCGGGAATGATTATGGGACGAAAAGCCTTCCAGCGGCCTTTTAGCAATGGCGTTGAAATCATCAACGCGATACAAAATATTTATTTGGCAAAAGAAATTACGGTAGCCTAACGTAGGTCAATTTTTTTTAAACACTACATTTCTTACATAACTTTAAAAAAAAGTTAATTTGAATTAAAAAAAACCATAAATTTACTTTTTATTTTATGTAAATATGACGGCAAACGAAAAAACCCTTGTCAAATTCTACTCTGCTTTTGCGAACGCTAACGCTTACACGATGAGTGAATGCTACCATCAGGATATTGTTTTCCGTGATCCCATTTTTGGATTATTAAAAGGCAATAATGTTTCTCAAATGTGGAAAATGTTGATAGAAAGCAGCAAGGGGAATTTAAAAATTGACACTGCAGACGTAAAAGCAGACGAATATGTTGGATCAGCCCAATGGACCGCGCACTATAGCTTTAGCAAAACCAACAGGAAAGTCATCAATGTTATCCAAGCTCGTTTCCATTTTCAGGACGGATTAATAATAAAGCATACGGATGATTTTGACATTTATAAGTGGTCAAAACAAGCTTTCGGTTTTTATGGTTTTTTATTTGGCTGGACGGGCTATATGCAAAAAAAAATTCAACAACAGGCAATCTCATCGCTTAAAAAACATCAAGAATCCGGCATCAAATGATTGAAACTTTAAAAACACTTTTTAGTCGCGATTTGCTTCGGCTGAAATCCGAGATTGAGCTGTACCAAAATGAAAAAGATATTTGGCGTAGTGAAAAAGGAATAACAAATTCTGCCGGAAATCTTTGCCTGCATCTGATAGGAAATCTTAATACTTATATCGGGAGCGTTTTTGGAAAAACAAATTATGTCAGAAACAGGGAACTTGAATTCTCGTTAAAGGATGTCCCTAAATCAGAGCTGATAAAAAAAATTGAAGAAACCATCAAAGTGGTCAATGACGCTTTAAATCAAGTATCGGAAGATGAATTAAAAATGGATTTTCCCCTTTTGGTATTTAGAGAAAAAACGACGACCGAGTTCATGTTAATCCACTTGACCACTCACCTAGCCTACCATCTTGGACAAATAAATTATCACAGGCGTTTATTAACCCAATAAAACATTCTTCCCGCTGTTTATAAATGCTAACTGCTTCCGAGCGCTTTTTTTCGTTCTTCATACTCTGCCGTGGTTAGTTCCCCATTAGCATACCTCCTTTTCAAAATGTCTATAGGCGATTCCTTTTCCGAATATCTATTTTTATTCGTGTTGTCGAAAAAACGATACAAAAAAATGAAACAGAACACCATTATAGGCAGCCATATAATCCACATCATTCCCATATTCCAGTAGTTATCGTGATACATCATCAGTTCCTGTATTAGATTTCACTAATTGTAAATTAAACTTTTCGCTCCGTTTCAATAGACATTGCTGATAGCTATTTCCTTCTTGGCTTATCATTCACGATGAGTGCGCTTCATAAGAATAGAGTCGTTTTCCATCATATTCATGCTGTTTCCCATCGTGATTTCCTGATTGTCTATAACATTGTTTTTTCTTTTTTGTTTCATGATGTAATGGTTAAATTGTCTCATCTGAATCGAATCACCACTAATCGCCTTGAATATTTCACCCTGTTGTTTCTTATCCTTCAACATTGTTTTTGCATTCTGCTGTGCATTTGCATTGGAACAAACCATGAAAACAACTATCGTCAACCAATTAAATTTTACAATTTTCTTCATTTCGGTAATTTTTAAGTCTAACATTAATGCTAATCAAAGATAAAACATTTTACGTCAAAATAAAACACAAATAACTGTAAATCAATGCTTTAATATTGTTTTGTATAATACTATTTTCTAGTTAAATGCTGTTACACAAATCCAAACCATTTTCACATCAAGCCATAAATATCTCCCACCGCTAATCAAAAAAGGAATTACTTTCTTATTTGGCTATTTATAGCAAATGATTATCTTGCGGACTATGTTTAAGGACAAATATTGAGTTAAATCTAAAAATATAATGAAAAAAGTTTTACACAAAAAATTAAACGAATTGCAAGCAACTGCCATTTGTGGAAATGACATCAGTTCATCTTGTCTGTACGTATCTGCCCTTACAATTATGTATGCTGGACAGTACGCTTGGATTTCATTATTATTAGTAGCTGTCGTTTTATTTCTGTTTAGAAAAATATACGGAGAAGTTGTTGGTGCAATCCCCCTTAATGGCGGCGCTTACAACGTACTCTTAAATACCTCTTCCAAAAGATTAGCTTCCCTTGCGGCAACTTTAACTGTTCTGTCTTACATGGCCACAGCGGTGATATCGGCTTCAGAGGGAATGCACTACCTGCATGGAATAGCTCCTGGAATAAATATTGCAATAGCCACAGTTATTGTTTTACTGGCTTTTACCGGACTGGCTATTTTGGGTATCGGGGAATCAGCGATTGTTGCTGTGGTAATTTTTATTATCCATTTGTCAACGTTAACTATTTTAGTTGTGGTATCTTCATGGTTTATATTTAATAATGGATTAGAAATTTTTAATATCAACTGGAGTCTTCCCCTTTCGACTG
>NZ_DATBVQ010000150.1:0-6541 GCF_036515215.1 Flavobacterium sp. | reverse complement strand
GAATACTGAACACTGATCACTAATCAACCGTAATATAACGTAATTGCTGCAAATCCCCGTTGTAGATATTGACGTCCACATTCCCCTTAATTCCTTTTACTGCTGCTTTTTCCGTAAATTGCCAGAACAACCATTCTTCATCTATTTTCTCGCGATAAAAATTGTAATTGGCAATCCAAAAAAGATAATCACTGAATTCCTCTTTCAGAAAATCGTCGTAATATCGCTCCCCCGTATAAATGATTGGCTTTACTTTATAATGTTCCTCCACCTTTTTCAGCCATCTCTTCAGCCCTATTTTTAGTCGCTCGACAGATTGATTTTCGGGCAATTTTTCAATATCCAAAACGGGAGGTAAATCCCCCTTACTCAAGGAAACGGTTTTAATAAAAAGTTCTGCCTGCTCGAGAGAATTTTCGTTTGGACGGTAATAGTGATAGGCGCCCCTAAGAAGTTTATTGTTTTTGGCGCCAAGCCAATTTTCCTTAAACTGTCTGTCCAATCTGTCATTACCCACCGTTGCTCGAATGAACACGAAGTGTACAGGATATTTATTTTCTAAAGTGTCAACGTCTTTCCAACTGATTTTCCCTTGGTATTCAGAGACGTCCAAACCAATCGCTTTGCCTGCATGTTTGTCTAAAACCTGGTAATTTCGAACATCTGAAATACGCTTGTCCTCGGCCTCCTTTTGTAAAACGCGATTTGATTTGAAACTAAAATAATAGGCAAGGCCATTTCGATAATGATAACCCAACCCAAAAACGAGAAAGACAAAAAAGGCAAGTATCGCAAATCGCAGCACTTTGCCGGAAAAAAAAGAAGCTTTCTTTTTAGTCCTGCGACTTATAGGTGGCTTTCTTTTAACGCTTTTTTTTCTCATCCAATAAAAATTTATTGCTCACTATTGATAGTAACACATAACTGATGATTATTAATGGAATTCCAGCGTATTGGAAAAACACCAACAACAAAAAAGAAAAAGAAAGAAAGACGATTTGAAGTGCATTATGCTTGAAGCTAAACTTTTTAACTTTCAAGGAAAATAAAGGGATTTCCGCATTCAAAATATAAGCGCTAAAGAGTATGATGGCCATCAAAACCCATTGATTTGTCAAGACCTCGAGCATTACCAAGGAATCCGAATATTTTAACACCAGAGGCAAACTCAAAACAAACAGGGCGTTTGCGGGTGTCGGTAAACCTATGAAAGAATTGGTCTGGCGCGTATCGATATTAAATACCGCCAAACGGTAACAGGAACCCATCGTAACGATAAATCCCAGATAAGGCAGCAATGGGCTCGCGGAAATCTCATGCTGGCTGTTTGAAAGCATAAAAAACATCACATAACCAGGCACCAGACCGCTGGTAACCATATCAGCCAAGGAATCCAACTGCAAGCCCAGCGGACCCGACACTTTCAATAATCGGGCAAAAAAACCGTCAAAAAAATCCAGGAAAATCCCAAGACATACAAAATAAAAAGCCATTTCGAAATCTGACTTTGACACGAAGACCATAGCAATGCATCCGCATAAAAGATTAAGTAATGTTATTGAATTAGGGATGTGTTTTTTAATGTTCATTGCAATTTTTAATTTAAAGTCTTAGCTGACAAATTTAATATAATAACTGGATGCAGGCCCGTTTTTTGCGGAGATTATTAACAGCCCTTTTCCCATTGTCATTTATTTGCGTCAAGAGCGAAGGAAGCTCAGTAAAAAATTATATTTTTGATAAAAATTAAACGGCTTCCCCGCTTGTAAAAACAATACGATTGAAAAAAATTCAATTCCTTATATTGCTTTTGATTTGTTCCGTAAATTACGGTCAAGCCGTCAGAAAATATTCCAATGAATTCATGAATATTGGCGTTGATGCGGCGGCCTTGGGTATGGCAAATGCGGTTGTGGCAAGTACATCCGATGTCAATTCGGGCTATTGGAATCCAGCAGGCCTAAGCCGCCTAGAAGACCATCAAATTTCGTTGATGCACGCCAACTACTTCGCCAATATCGCGCAATACGATTATATCGCTTACGCCAGTCCTATAGATGACCGCAGTGCTTATGGAATTTCGTTAATCCGTTTTGGGGTTGATGATATCCTCAACACAACTGAACTGATAGACAGCCAGGGCAATATCGATTACAATAGAATCAGCCTTTTTTCGACTGCCGATTACGGCTTCACTTTTTCCTACGCTCGAAAACTAGCCGTTCCGGGATTCCAATATGGCGTCAACGCGAAACTAATCAGACGCGTTATCGGTAAATTTGCCGATTCTTGGGGATTCGGTTTTGATGTGGGACTGCAGTTTGAAAAAAATGACTGGCAATTCGGATTGATGCTTCGCGATATCACCACCACTTATAATGTGTGGAATATCGATGAGAAGGAGTACAAAAAAATTGCCGATGCGGTGCCCGGACAAAACCAGGAACTGCCGGAAAGTACCGAAATCACCGCTCCCAAAGCCCAACTGGGGCTCTCCAAAAAGTTCATCATCCGTTACGACTATTCTCTTTTGGCCGCAGCCAATCTGAATATGAGATTCTCCAAAACCAATGATTTGATTTCGACTGATTTCGTCAGTATCGACCCAGCAGTGGGCTTCGAATTTGGCTATACCGATTTGGTTTTTGTGCGCGCTGGTGTGGGTAACTTTCAAAAAATCAAGCAATTGGACAGTACCGAAAAAGTGGGCTTCCAGCCCAACATCGGTTTGGGCTTCAAATACAAAGGCATTCAAGTAGATTACGCTTTAACCGATCTGGGCAATCAGAGCGCTGCCGTCTATTCCAATATTTTTTCGGTAAAAGTAGATTTATCGCTATTTAGAAATTGATTACACTCTTTAACAAAATAAAAATGAACGTTTCCGTTTTAAATAAAATAGTCCTTATTGCCGTTTTCTTAGGCAACGCGACTATCAGCTTTGGCCAAAATCCGATATTATCGGAGAACGCGAAAGTTAGCGTGTTGACTTGCGGAACAGGAAACGAATCCTACTCGTTATTTGGACATACCGCAATCAGAATCTCCGATACGGACCATTTTATTGATCTCGTTTACAATTATGGCGCATTTGATTTTAACACACCAAATTTTGTAGCTAAATTCATAAAAGGAGACCTGCAATATTTTGCTGTGGCACATTCGTTCACGGACTTCATGAATGAATATAACTACGAAAGAAGGTCGGTTTATGAGCAGGAACTGAATATTCCGTACGCCCTAAAACAAAAACTGTTTGAGAATCTCAACACCTCCTTGGCATCCGGCGAAAGTCACTACACCTATAAATTTATCGACAAAAACTGTACGTCGATGGTGGTTGACATCATCAACAAAACCTTGGACACCGTTGCGATCGTCAAGAATATCGATACTAACATTACATACAGAACGATTTTGTATCCTTATTTTGACCATCACTTTTACGAACAACTGGGGACCAGCATTATTTTTGGAAGAAAGGTGGATCGATTGGGAACGCAGATATTTTTGCCGTTCGAATTAAAAAAGAGCCTGAAAAAGGTGCAATACAAAAACCATCCGCTCGCGAAAGAAAACAAAACCCTGCTCGAGTTCAGTGAAATGCATCCCAGTTCTTGGTGGAACAATTGTTATTCCTATCTTCTTTTACTCGCTGCCGTAGTTTTTGTGAACAGAAAATTTATCAATCAACTGTACCTTTTGACGATGGGATTGTTGGGCTTGTTCTTTCTGGCTGTGGGATTTTATTCGAGCCATCAGGAATTGGCATACAATTACAACATTCTTCTATTCAATCCCGCGGCGCTAGCCCTTCTTTATTTCTGTTATATAGAGAACAAAAAATGGATTTACGGACTTGCTTTATTCAATCTGGCGGCATTGATGGTTTACTTGCTTATCCTGCTCAACAAAGCTCATCTTTTGATTGTGTTGCCTTTGATTTTAACAAGCGGAATTGTATTGGTGAGATTGTTAATCCAGAACAGGCGATGACCGTTTTTCGTTGACCGTTTTCCGTTTATCGTCCATCGAACATCGTTGATCGTTGACCGTTTTTCGTTTTTCATCCATCGAAAAATCGAAAATCGAAAATCGTAAGCTACTGCCCCCTATAAAACAAAACGGTTGTGATGGTTTTTAGCGCAATATTCAAATCCAGATAAAAACTCCTGTGTTTGATGTAATAGAGATCGTATTGCAGTTTGATCAGACTGTCGTCTATTGTTTCGCCGTAGGCATAATTAACCTGCGCCCAACCGGTAAGTCCCGGTTTAATCACATGTCTCGTTTCGTAGAACGGCATGAGCCCCCTGATTTCTTTTACAAAATGGGGACGTTCGGGACGTGGACCAATAACTGCCATATCGCCCTTAAGGATATTGACGAATTGTGGGATTTCATCAATCCTGGATTTTCTCAAAAATTTACCGAATGCAGTAATTCTCGAGTCATTCATAGTCGTAAAAACGGCTCCGTTCGACTCCGCATTTTTGACCATCGTTCGGAATTTCAAAATATTGAAAACTACACCGTCTTTTCCTATACGCTCTTGTGTATAAAATAACGTGCCCCTATTTCCAGCAACATTCCCCAATAGTATTAACGGCGACAATAAAGTACCTATAGCAATTCCCACGAAAGAAAATCCAATTTCGATAGCTCGTACAGCCGATAAATACAATTTATTTTGGTTGCTTCTACTGAACGGGAAAAAATGATAAAAATCCCTAGCCATATGCTGGACAGGGATACGCTGAGTCTTGCTTTCATATACTTGCGTGTACTCTCTAATGACTTTACCCGATTCCAAAAGCTGCAGTAATTGTTGGTATAATTCAGAAGTGATTCCTTGAGTGTTCTTTGATGCGATTACGATTTCCGAAACCCCATTTTTCTTTACAAAGGAAGCCAAATCATTTCTTTCAATCTGCTGCAAAAAATGGTTGCGTAATTGCGAATCCTTTTCAACGGCATCTCCGCTCAGGTATCCAATAATTTTGTAGTGGGGATCTATGTTTTCCAATCCTAAAACCAACTCTTCCAGCTGATCATTTTCGCAAATCAAGACTGCATTTTGGAGGAAACGGTTCGATGCCAAGAAGCGGACATAAAAAAGCCTCCATAAGATCAAGGCAGTGAAGATAACAACATAAAATGCCAGAATCTGAAACCGATTGGAAGGCAATTCCGGCGAAAAAACGGGAGTCAGTAAATACACCAAAACCGTGGTGGAAACGGTAAGCAGTGTGCTTTTTAAAATTTGAAATTCATTGCTGGCCACCTGCAGATTGTACATCTCGAAAATCATTCCGAAGACATTGATATAGCATGCCAGAACCACAACCAAATAAATATTGGAAACGGAGGTTTGCAAATAATCCAGTTCGAAACCATTTCCAATCAAGTACACAGCCGCCAAAGCAAAAAAGATATCAAACAGCCGAAGGATCATTTTCCTTTCGGAGATTTCAAAATGTATTTTTTTCTTGGACATTGCTCTTGTGGTTTCGCTCGCAATTTAATGCTTTTGAACTCATATCATTCTAAAAAATGTTAAATATTTTAACAAAATTCCTTTTGAAAGATTTAATCTATATAATAGTGGAGAAACAGTTATAACCGCTCCCTGAACAATGAACACTAAGCACTAATCTCTAAGCACTGATCACTAAATACTGACCACTGACTACTGATCTCTAAACACTAAAAAACTGACCACTGACTACTGATCTCTAAAAACTGAACACTGAACACTGAACACTGATCTCTATACACCGACCACTGACCACTGAATACTGACCACTGACTACTGATCTCTGAACACTGATCTCTGAACACTGACCACTGAATACTGACCACTGACTACTGATCTCTAAATACTGATCACTGACCACTGACCACTGATCTCTGAACACTGATCACTGAACACTGAACACTGAATACTGACCACTGAATACTGACCACTGCTCACTACAAACTGACCACTGAACACTGACCACTGAACACTAAAAAACTAATCACTCACCTTACGCTTGTCAGGACCCCCCAACCGCACATTCAATAAAGCCAACGAATACACAAATGCAGGAACCGCGGTTCGCATTGCAGCATGATTAATAGTCAAAAACCAGAAAGCGACAAAGCACAACATAAACATATTAAAACTGTTTTCGAGATACAAAACCAGCGGTGTGATAAACAGAATTAATAATCCCAAGATACCCAAAGTTCCATGTTCTGCTAGCATGCGCGTGATTTCATCGTGCGAAGCAGCAAAAACCCCAGATTCTGTTTCTCTTATCTCGGCTCCCTTGGCAACTCCAACTCCAAAAACAGGATTTTCTAAAAACATATTAATTTCAGATTGAGCAATGTCCTCCCGTCCGGTAAACTGATTTTCTTTTACTCGACCGGCCGCATCCTGATTTTTATACCGTTTATTGATCATTCCTCCAGTCTGGAATGAGGTATAGCCCCAGACAGCCATCATTGCCACAGCGATTATTATAATAATATAATTCAGCTTTACCTTTCCCCG
>NZ_DATBVQ010000149.1:0-12466 GCF_036515215.1 Flavobacterium sp. | reverse complement strand
CCTTGTTTTTTGAATTGATATGCTAACTTTCCAATTGTTGTCGTTTTGCCGACACCATTAACACCTACAACCATTAAAACATAAGGCTTGGTTTGGATTGGAATAACAAACTCTGTGGCTTCACCTGTATTTGTTTCAGAGAGCAGAGCTGCGATTTCTTCTTGTAGAATTTGATTGAGTTCTTCGATGCCAACGTATTTGTCAGAGGCGACACGGCTTTCTATTCGAGTAATTATTTTCAGTGTAGTATCAACACCAACATCCGAGGAAACAAGTATTTCCTCCAAATTATCCAAAACGGTATCATCAACTTTGGATTTTCCCGCTACCGCTTTGCTTAACTTAGAAAAGAAATTGGTTTTTGATTTTTCAAGACTTTTGTCTAATGTCTCTTTTTTTTCTGACGAAAATATTCTTTTAAAAAAACTCATTGTATTAACAGTATTAAGAATGGAGCATTAGACACAATGAACTAATACATATTTCTAAAAGGTAAAGGTAGAAAATAAAAAAGCTACTTCCGAATGAAAGTAGCTTTTCTATATAATGCTTTAATTGATTATTTCTTTTTCAAGAATTCTTCAACTGCTTCAGGAGCCATAATAGATTCTACGAATGTATATGCACCAGTTTTTGGAGATTTCACCATTTTGATGGCTTTTGATAATCTCTTAGAAGATGTTTGTAACGATGCTACTGTTTTCTTTGCCATGATTCAAATGTTATTTAAATTTAAATAAAATCTCCAAATGCGAACATCTGAGATTTATATTAAAATCTCTAATTATTACTTAATTTCTTTATGAAGAGTTACTCTTTTCAAAACTGGATTAAATTTTTTAATCTCTAATCTATCTGGAGTATTTTTTTTGTTCTTCGTTGTAATGTATCTTGAAGTTCCTGCAACACCTGATGTTTTGTGTTCAGTACATTCTAAAATTACCTGGATTCTATTACCTTTCTTTGCCATCTTGCTATTTTTTTATTTTGGAAAAAGATTATTTAATAAATCCTTGTGACTGTGCTTTTTTCAAAACCGCAGCAATTCCATTTTTGTTAATTGTTTTTATCGTAGATGCTGCTACTCTAAGAGTAATCCATCTATCTTCTTCTGGAAGATAAAAACGCTTTTTCACTAAGTTTACAGAAAATTTTCTCTTAGTTTTATTCATAGCGTGAGAAACGTTATTTCCTACCATCGCTCTTTTACCTGTAAGGTCACAAACTCTTGACATTATGCTTATCTTTTATCGTTATTCAAAATCAGGGTGCAAAGAAAAGAAAAATAAACCTATAAACCAACAAAATTATAGCACATTTTTAAAAATTTCTTCCTTCAACATTTCTAAACTTTTAATCACCGCTCTATCTATCACTTTTTCACGTGGTTGACCAAAATTGTATTCTTTAACAATTACTTCATTTGGAGTGGCGATTGCAATAAATACAGTTCCAATTTCGGCATTTTCATCCCCTTTAGACGGCCCTGCATTTCCGGTCGTTGCAATCGCATAATCCGTTTTTATGATTTCCTTCACGCGCTGCGCCATAGCCGAAGCAACCTCGCCGCTCACTACGGAAAACTCATTTATCAAACTCTCCGGAATGCCTAAAACATCCATTTTGGTCTCCGTGGCATAAGAAACCACACTGCCTTTAAAATATTTTGAAGCTCCTGCAACAGATGTAAGGCTTGCCGCAATTTTACCTCCAGTACAACTCTCGGCAGTGGACAGGGTTTTATGTTGCTTTTTCAGCATTTCACCAACCAGAAACTCGATTGTTTCCTCTTCTTCATAACCCACGATAATATCGCTGATTATAGCGTTTAAAGAAACCACGTATTCCTCCAACGCAAGCTCCAGTAATTCCTTATTTGTGCCCCGAGCTGAAATGCGTAAACGGACTCTTCCCGGACTCGGCAAATAAGCCAGTTTCAAAAATTCGGGAAGGCTGTTTTCCCAGTCTTCAATCCGCTCTGAAACAAGGCTTTCGCCCTGCCCGTAAGTAAGAATTGTTTTGTGTATAATATAGGGGCGTTTGTATTCCTTTACAACCTTTGGAATGATTTCGTTTTCAACTAAATATTTCATTTCATACGGCACTCCCGGCAACGAGATAAACACTGTGTTTTCTTTTTTCATCCACATTCCGGGCGCCGTCCCAACCTGATTATGAAGCACGATGCATTTGGAAGGGACCAGAGCCTGATCCTTATTAATCTGCGTGATGGGACGTTTATAAAATCCTTCAATCATTTGCGTGACATGAGCCAAAACTCCCTGATCAACAACCAATTCATCCTCAAAATAATCACAAAACGTTTTTTTAGTAACATCATCCTTTGTAGGACCCAGACCGCCAGTGACAATAACCAAATCTACAATGTTTTGAAGAGTTGAAAAAGTATCAATTATGTGCTTTTTGTCGTCACTTATGGAAATCATTTCGTTAATTTCGACTCCTATTTTATCCAAGGATTTGGCGATAAAGGCGGAATTAGTATCTATAATTTGCCCTATTAAAATTTCATCCCCTATTGTAACTATGGTTGCTTTCATTATCGATATGAATTTAGGATTTGCTATATAAAATAAATCAACATTCGTAAAAAAACGAATGTTGATTTATTTTATTTAAAACTACAAATGAATCTAAAGATCGAAGTCTTTCTTTATTTCCTTTACAGCATCATTTATTTGACTCTTTATACTCTTAAAAGTATCTTCTATATCTTTCTTTTTCCCTTCGGTTTTTGTCCAAGCTTCCAGTTGAAGAATTTCTTCAAAAGCGACATTTAAACCCAAAAGATCCAGGGTGGGTTTTATTTTATGCGCATAAGCATAAGCATGCTTATGATCTTTCTTTTTGATTCCCTCTTTGATTTGCAATAAATCCTCCGGAACTTCGGTTACGAACAATGTCAAAATTTCATTTACAAATTCTGAATCGTTATCTGAAAGTGCGTACACTTTTGAAAGGTTGTAATTTAAAGCCATTATTTTACTTGTATTCTAAATAGTTTATGTCCCTCTAAAAATCCTTCTAAAACATCATCTGGCTGAACCGCTGCCACTCCGGCAGGTGTCCCCGTAAAAATAATATCTCCTATTTTCAATGTAAAATATTGAGATACATGAGAAATAAGCTCATCAATATTCCATAACATCAAACTAGAATCGCCTATTTGAACTGACTTGTCATTATTAGTTAACTCAAAAGTAATATTTTCTAACGAACTAAATTGCTCTTTTGGCAAAAAATCGCCTACAACCGCTGATCCGTCAAAAGCCTTTGCTTTTTCCCAAGGCAAACCTTTCGCTTTCAGTTTCGCTTGCAAGTCACGAGCGGTAAAGTCGATCCCTACGCTAATTTCGTCATAATACTTATGGGCAAACTTAGGTTCGATGTACTTACCTACCTTATTTATTTTAACGATAATTTCGATTTCGTGATGAATATCTTCCGAAAATTCCGGAATCACAAACGGGTGCTGTTTTAACAGAATCGCAGAATCCGGCTTCATAAAAACCACCGGTTCCGCTGGGCGCTCATTTTGCAATTCTTCAATGTGGTCGACGTAATTTCGTCCAATGCAGATGATTTTCATAAGCTTTAGTCTTCAGTGTTTAAGAAAGTAATCAGTCGTGACTGCTCAGCCGCAATATTGCAAACTGAAACTGACCACTGCTCACTTATTTCGTGTTTAATTTTCTAAGTTTGATTGCAGTCAACACTTTCTTGGTATACAGAGGGAAATCAGCATTTTGAATCCAACTGAAATAACCCGGCTCCTTTTCTAAAATAGTGTCGACTTTGACTCCCTTGTGTTTCCCGAAAGAGAATACTTCATTCCCCTCCTTATCAAAAGAAATCATCCCCGCAAAATCAGCTATTTTTTTTCTGCTCGAAAATTCCGATAGCGACTTCATGTCATTTTGTAAATCAGGATAACGCTCCAGTTGCGCTTTTAGTATTTCGTAAGTCGCCATGGTATCCGCTTCTGCCGAATGGGCATTTTCTAAATTTTGCCCACAATAAAACTTCAATGCGGCGCTTAATGTACGCTCTTCTTTTTTATGAAATATCGTCTGAACATCAATAGACACGCTGTTTTTCATGTCAAAATCAACACCGGCGCGGAGCAATTCTTCCGCCAATAAGGGAATATCAAAACGGTCGGAATTAAATCCTCCCAAATCGCAATCTTTAATCATATTATGCACTTGGGAAGCCAGCTCTTTAAAAGTTGGTTCGTTAGCCACTTTTTCATCTGTGATTCCATGAACGGCCGTTGTTTGTGCCGGAATTGGAATTGTAGGGTTCACTAACCATGTTTTACTTTCTTTGTTTCCGTTTGGAAACACTTTAAATATAGATATTTCTACGATTCTGTCTTTTCCAATATCAATTCCGGTGGTTTCGAGGTCGAAAAAGCAAATAGGTTTACTAAGTTTGAGTTCCATTTTTTATTTTTGAATAATTACAAATATATAAATTTGAGTTTAAGTTTTCCTGCCTATTCCCATTTAAAGTTTTCCAAAACAGCAAAATAATTGGCGATTTTAGCTTTGCAGTTCAAGAATTATAAAAAAGAAAACCCAACAAATTTTTGAATCTGTTGGGTTTTATATGCTTGTAATTAGTTTTTAAAAATCTCTGTTCACATCAAACGCTTCCAAGTATTCAGCAACACGTTTCACAAAACTTCCTCCAAGTGCTCCATCAACGACACGGTGATCGTAACTGTGTGATAAAAACATCTTTTGACGAATTCCGATGAAGTCCCCTTCTGGCGTTTCGATAACTGCGGGCATTTTTCTGATCGCCCCAAGAGCCAAAATTCCTACCTGTGGTTGATTCAGAATTGGTGTGCCAAAAACACTTCCAAAAGTACCCACATTAGTAACCGTATAGGTTCCGCCTTGAGTATCGTCCGGTTTTAGTTTTCCCGCTTTTGCGCGACCACCTAGATCGTTTACCGCCTTTGCCATTCCCACCAAGTTCAATTGATCCGCATTTTTAATTACCGGTACTATTAAATTCCCGTTTGGTAACGATGCTGCCATTCCCAGGTTAATGTTTTTCTTTTTGATAATGAAATCACCATCAACGGAAATATTCATTCCAGGATAATCTTTAATTGCTTTTGCAACCGCTTCCATGAAGATTGGGGTGTAGGTCAACTTTTCCCCTTCTCTTTTCTCGAAAGCCGACTTGTTTTTTTCTCTCCATTTTACAATATTCGTCACATCCACTTCGATAAACGATTGTACGTGAGCCGAAGTTTGCACTGAAGCGACCATATAACCCGCAATCAATTTGCGCATTCTGTCCATTTCTACAATCTCGTCACCGCCGCTTACAGAAACCGGAGCCGCTTTTTGCGCGACTGGAGCCTGAGCTTGAACTGCTTTTGGAGCTTCAACCGTTTTTGCCGTAGCAGGCACTGGCTGACTTCCTCTATTTTTTACGTATTCTAATATATCATTTTTGGTAACCCTTCCGTCTTTTCCGGTCCCGCTGATCATTTCTAGTTCAGAGATCGAAACAGCTTCTGCCGTAGCAATGTTTTTCACCAATGGAGAGAAGAATTTGTCAGAATCAGAAAAGTCTGCTGGTGTCGCAACGCTTTCTTTAGCTGCATCAACAGTTTTGGTTACTTCGGCAACTGCTTCAGGAACGACTGCTTGTTTCACGACCGGGATGAGATCTCCTCCTTCAGTCTCTATTATTGCAATAGTCTGACCCACCTGAACCAGATCATCTTTTCCGAATAATTGTTCAACCAAAATACCCGAAACTTCACTAGGCACTTCACTGTCAACTTTATCTGTTGCAATTTCAAGTACCGCTTCATCAGCTTCAATTTTGTCTCCAACTTCCTTTAACCAATTTGTGATGGTTGCTTCAGCGACACTTTCTCCCATTTTTGGAAGTTTTAATTCAAATCTTGCCATATTGTTAACCTAAAAGGTGATTTTTGTTTTCAGTTTGCGAAATTACTAAATTTTTTAAATATAAATTACATTTAATGTAATTTATCATTCAATTTTTACAACCGTACCTCTTTCGTTAGAATTATCGCTTCCAATTAAAAAAGCCGTGCTTTTGGGTAAAATCTTAAAGCTTAAACCCCTGTTTTTAAACGATTCCATGAAATCGATGCACTCTTTAAAGGAAACAAAATGATTGTCCAAAAGAATTTCGATTGGCGTCTTATCTGAAATCAAACACGAAATTACCATTTTTTCTGTGTTCAAGTCATGAAAGGAAACTTTTTTTTGCAAAACCGAAGTCATTTTTTTTGCCAATTCCGTATTTGATGAATACAAAATAAATGATTGGGGCTCTTTTTTCGATTTGGGCTGACCCCGGAACATTTTAATGAACGAAAAAAATCCGATTCCAATTTTCATGACCATCGAAAAAATAGCGGAAACCTTGAAATGTTTCTTGTAAAAAAAATTCATTGCCTCCTGAAACCGTTTCATATAAATCCCGTCCTTAATCGTACTTTCGCCTTTGTAATGTATAACGGTTGTTTCATGAAAATAGTAATTCGACTTTCCTTCTTTCAGGACTCGATACGACAAATCGATATCGTCTGAATACATGAAACAGTTCTCGTCAAATCCTCCCAAATCCTGATACAGTCTCCTTTCCATGAGCATGAAAGCCCCCACCAGAATGTCAACTTTGCCCGATTTATCGTCCGAAAGATGCTGCGCATAATACTTCCCGAACAGTTCAAATTTCGGCCTGATTTTATACAAACCCATCATTTTGGTAAAAGCGACAAACGGCGTCGGAATGCCTCTTTTGCTTTCAGGCAGGAAATTCCCGCCGCCGTCTACGAGTTTGACGCCTACTATCCCTAATTTTTTTTGGC
Organism: Flavobacterium sp.; assembly: GCF_036515215.1. Taxonomy (GTDB): domain Bacteria; phylum Bacteroidota; class Bacteroidia; order Flavobacteriales; family Flavobacteriaceae; genus Flavobacterium. Next base: position 5,574 of record NZ_DATBVQ010000149.1, on the reverse strand, counting down.
TTTCGGCGAAAGCCAGTACTTTAGTAAAAGTATCTTCGGCGACAACGGTATCGGGATTGAGGATGCAAATGTATTTTCCTTTGGCTTGGGCTACGCCAATGTTGTTCCCTTTTGGGAAACCCAAATTATCCTTGTTTCGAATGAGTTTTATTTCAGGAAATCGCTTTTGCATCATGGCACAACTGTCATCGGAAGAATTATTGTCAACAACGACAATTTCGCCGTCAATATTTTCCAGGGCACTCTGGACGCTTAAAACACAGAGTTCTAAAAAATAGCGGACGTTATAGTTGAGGATAACTACTGATAATTGCATGAAGCAAATATATATTTTAAGACTCAAAGACACAACGCTTCTGACACTCAAAGTTTGCAAATTAAAAACCATGTTCCTCAATTAGCCCCGATGGAGCCGATATCCTTTGTGAGGAACGATCAAAGATAAAGGCGAGAGCGGGAGCTATGCCTACAAACGAAACAAGTTGATTCGCTGCTGATAATTGAAATAATCGTTCAGAATCCACTACTTTTGAAAGTATGAAAATATTACCAATCCTCTTTTTACTTTTTATAACCTCAACCTATGCCCAAATTTCGGGCTGTACGGATCCGCTTTCTAAAAATTATAACCCATTAGCTACCCAAAATGACGGAAGTTGTAGCTATCCCAGAGCGAGAATAAAGCCTGATTTTTCGGTTCGATTGAGTAGCGTTTTGAAGGAAACTTCGAGTTTGCTGCTTTGGGATTCCCTTTTATGGACTGCTAACGACGATCTCGATACTACGCTTTATGGAATGGACACGGCAGGAATGATTCAAAAAAAAATTACGCTCAACAAAATAGCCAACAGCAACTGGGAAGACACGGCGCAGGACAGCCTCTATTTCTATATTGGCGATTTCGGTAATAACGTTTCCGGAAACAGAAGAGATCTCCATATTTTAAGGGTCGAAAAGGAATCGCTTGCATTGGATGTTCAAAAAATTGACACTCTTTCTTTTTCGTATTCGAATCAGACTGGCTTCAGTAAATCGAAGTCCAACACTACCAATTTTGACTGCGAAGCCTTCGTTGTTGCGGATGACAGCATTTATTTATTTACGAAACAGTGGCAGGCAAAAAGAACGGCAGTGTATGCCTTGCCAAAAATTCCCGGCAATCATGTCGCGCAGTTGAAAGAATCCTACAATGTAAAAGGACTCATTACGGGAGCCACTTATGTGCCGCACAAAAAAATCATTGCTTTGTGCGGCTACAGCAATACGCTGTCCCCTTTTATTTATCTTTTATACGACTACAACAAAAGCGAGGTTTTTTCAGGCAACAAGCGAAAAATAAAAATTGCTCTGCCGTTCCACCAAATCGAGAGTATCGCTTCCCAAGACGGCCTAAACTTTTATCTGACGAATGAAAATTTCGCCAGAAAACCCTTCTTTAATACCCCGGCACGGTTGCATCATTTTGATTTAAGCGAGTTTATGTCCACTTATTCTGTCCCTTAATTCTTCTTAAAAAAGCCAGATTCCGTTAAACAATTCGCAAATCGGGTTTAATAGTTTACTTTTGCCAAAAATTTAGACTTGTGAATTACTTATCTGTTGAAAATATCTCCAAATCTTTTGGTGAAAGAACGCTTTTTGAAAACATTTCTTTTGGGATTAATAAAGACCAGAAAATCGCTTTCATTGCCAAAAACGGCTCTGGAAAAACGACTATTATGAGCATTATTAATGGTCTTGACGAACCCGATACGGGACAGGTCGTTTTAAGAAAAGGCATAAAAATGGCTTTCCTTTCGCAAAACAATAATTTGCAGGAGGAACTGACTATCGAAGAAAGCATTTTCGCCTCGGATAATGAGACATTGAAAGTGATTGAAGCCTATGAAAAAGCACTAGAAAATCCGGAAGACGAGGAAGCTTACCAAAAGGCTTTTGACGGCATGGACCAGCATAATGCTTGGGATTTCGAGACCCAATATAAGCAAATTTTGTTCAAACTGAAGTTGGAAGACTTCAAACTGAAAGTCAAAAACCTTTCCGGGGGACAGAAAAAACGTTTGTCATTGGCCATTATTTTGATCAACCGTCCTGATCTGTTGATCCTGGATGAGCCTACGAATCACTTGGATCTAGAGATGATCGAATGGCTGGAAGCATATTTTGCCAAAGAAAACATTACGTTGTTTATGGTGACCCACGACCGTTTCTTCTTGGAGCGTGTTTGTAATGAAATCATCGAATTGGACAACGGTAAATTATACCAGTACAAAGGAAACTATTCTTATTATCTGGAGAAAAAAGAGGAACGCATTGCCTCCGAAAACTCCAGCGTCGATAAAGCGCAAAACCTTTTCGTGAAAGAATTGGAATGGATGCGCCGTCAGCCGAAAGCAAGAACGACCAAATCGAAATCGCGTCAGGATGACTTTTATGACATCAAGGAGAAAGCGCAAAGTCGCCGTAGGGAAAACAAGGTGGAACTGGAAATCAATATGGAACGTATGGGAAGCAAGATTATCGAGCTTCACAAAATATCCAAAAAATTCAAGGACCATGTAATAATGGACAATTTCAGTTTTGATTTCCAACGTGGTGAACGCATTGGTATCATCGGAAAAAACGGAACCGGAAAATCGACTTTCTTGAATTTATTGACAGGGACTTTGCCTCTTGATTCCGGAAAAGTAGTGATGGGTGAAACCATAAAAGTGGGATACTATACCCAAAGCGGAATCAACCCAAAACCCGGACAACGCGTTATCGATGTTATCAAGGAATACGGAGAATTCATTCCGTTAATGAAAGGGAAATTGATTTCGGCTTCGCAATTGTTGGAACGTTTTCTTTTTGATTCCAAAAAACAATATGATTTTGTGGATAGATTAAGCGGTGGGGAACTGAAACGTCTGTACCTTTGTACGGTTTTGATCCAGAACCCTAATTTCCTGATTCTCGATGAGCCAACCAATGATTTGGACATCGTGACCTTGAATGTTTTGGAAAGCTTCCTTTTGGATTATCCTGGTTGTCTGTTAGTGGTTTCTCACGACAGGTATTTCATGGATAAAATCGTGGATCACTTGTTCATTTTTAGAGGTGACGGTGTGGTAGAAGATTTTCCTGGGAACTATTCTGATTTCAGAGCCTATGAAGACAGTACAGACGTGGCTCAGAAAGAAGAAAACAAAGCCGAGAAAAAAGACTGGAAACAGAATAATCCAACCGGAAACTTGACTTTCAATGAGCAAAAGGAATACCAGAAAATAGAGCGAGAAATCAAGGATTTGGAAGCTCAAAAAATAGCCATCGAACAATTGTTTACGGACGGAAAAGTCGAGGAAAGCAAGGTTTTGTCCAAAGCGAAAGAACTGGAAAACATCAACAATAAAATTGAAGACAAAGAGGAAAGATGGTTTGAACTTTCTGCCAAAATAGAAGGATAAAAAAACCTACGCCCCGAAAGGGGAATAAAAACACATACTTCATATATAATTCACAACCCCAACAGGTTTAGCGGCAAGCTGAAAATGTTGGGTTTTTTTCGTTTAATTTTAAGTACGACAACACTCTTTCGATAATAAAAAACATTTTCAATTGTTTAAAGACAACTTTTTATAAATTAGCATATGTACTAAAAAAACCTGCAAATATGAAATTACTAAAATCCAAAATGTGCTTTTTTATGCTACTGATTATTTGCCTAGCAAATAATTCGAAAACATATTCACAAAGTTCTCTTTTCAGTTATGAAAAATATGGCACTACTGCCGGCGACACTTTAATCTACAGACAACTGATACCCGATTATGCTATCAATAGCAAATATCCCCTTGTGATTTTTTTACATGGTTCGGGAGAGCGTGGCAGCGACAACGAGGCTCAATTAAAATGGGGAGTATTGAATTTTGCATCGGACCAAAATATGAAACTCCACCCTTCTATTGTTATCGCGCCACAATGCCCTGAAAATATGGGCTGGAATAACTTTTCAGACGAAAACAATTCTTTTCAGGCAAAACCGACAAAGCCGATGGAATTATTGATTGCCCTAATTAAGCAAACTATCAAAAAACACCCAGTTGATCCGAATCGCATCTATATCACGGGACTCTCCATGGGAGGATATGGAACTTTTGATGCCATATCTAGGTACCCTGATCTATTTGCCGCTGCAGTTCCGGTTTGCGGCGCAGGCGATATTACAAAAGCACCTTTAATGGCACATGTCCCGATGTGGATCTTTCACGGCGCGCTAGATCCAGCCGTGAGCCCAACAAATTCGCAGGACATGCTTTTAGCGCTAACTAAAGCGGGAGCCCATCCTGGATTTACGCAGTATCCTGAAGTTGGTCATTTTTCTTGGATTGCTGCCTATAGTGACCCCATGATGATGGAATGGTTGTTCAGACAAAGAAAGTGATTCGAAAATCGCAACGGTAAAAAAGAAAAAGAGGAAAGAGGGTTTGAGATTTCTGCCAAGATAGATGGATAAAAGCCCATATGCCCAGTAACGATTTGCAATCAGATGCCTTTACCACAAGACTTTAAAAGTTCAATAAAAAACCTAAATCTTATGAATCTAAAAAACACTTTATCAAAATATTCCGGGAAGCCAAACTCTTTATTTAAGAAAATTTTTGTGACGTTTTCATTTGCTTATTTACCCTTTTTAGTCTTGTTTGTAATCTTAGTTAGTTTTGGACTTATGCCTGTGAACTTTAATGATGTCGACTATTACGGTTTAAAGGGAGTCGTAGTCATGATTTCCTTCGCCCCTCTTATGATTCTAATGATTAGTGCTTTTGCCTACTTATGGTTCATCTTTGGAAATTTCGTTTTACAACTATTTGTTACAGTTTTACCTGACAGGAAATGATTCTATACCCATTTCCAAATTGAGCAGGAAAAAAAAATAAACCCTTACGAAGGGTTCTTTAGAATAAAATTCATAAATTTATAATAGACTTTTAATTAGTCGATTACATGAATTTAAAGAGAGTAAAACATCGTAGTTTGTGCTATTGAGTCTGTCAATTAATTTTGAAAATGCTTTTGCTATTTATCCAATACTCAATTATCATGGAAAATTTAAGTTTGAGACTCAAAGGTGATTTTACCTATAACGCAGAATATCAACAGCTATATATTTTGACAGAACATTGGAAGTCAGACTTGCTGTTTTACAAAGATGATTTGCGATTTTTGCATCATCTCATCGACAAATATTTCATTTGGCTAATCCATAAAGAACATCTGGATGAAATGAGAAATCTGGCATCCGACTTGTCCGATATCGGAAAAAAGTGTGACGGACTGCTTGACAAAGCCTCAATGCATCTCCACCATTTGGCCGAACAAATTGATGATCCATCCAAACATGATTCCAAAAAAATAAGAAGCGAGCACGAGGAATTAGAAAATGAGATTGCGGCTTTTATCAAAAAATTCCGCGAAATAAAAAAGGAAACCTTTACCGTTTCTGAACAGGTTATCGAAAAGGAAGTCAAAAGGCTAAATCCTTAGGCTTCCGTAAAAAAGCTCCCATAAGAAAAAAACAAAAAACCACAACAG
>NZ_DATBVQ010000148.1:0-2820 GCF_036515215.1 Flavobacterium sp. | reverse complement strand
GGCGGTTTTCGCTTTTTCGGAGAAGCCCCTGATTTCGGACAATTTTGATGTGGTGAAATCGTATTCTTGTGTGTCGTAATCGCCAGGAATCCAAAATGCGGTATGGTCACCCGCCATGGCGAACTGGGTTCTTTCTTCTTTGATTACAAAATAGGTAAGGTTTTTTTGCGCAGGAAACTCATATCGGAAACCAAGGCCATCATCGAACAAACGGAAACGAATCACAATTTGTCTGTCTGTCCCGTTTTGGTTTAGTGTAACCGCTAGTTCGTTATAATGATTGCGGATTTTGTCTTCTTCACCCCAAACAGGTTTCCAAGTTTCATCAAAAGTGGATGTTTGTGTGTTTAAAACTGTAAAATCGTTCAGCAATGATTTTTCATCCTTTTTCAGTTCAAGGCCCAGTTTACTTGTTTTTATGACTGCCTTTCCTTTATAATTTAAACTGTAGGTTGGCGTACCGTCATTTTGTAATGAAAACTCCATTTGCAGTTTTTCATTGGGTGATTTTAATTCTTGCGCAGCGGCATAATTAAATAATGCCAGGCACAATAAAGAGGTGATAAGAAAATGCTTCATTTTTAAAATAGAATTTAATATTAATTTCAGGTTTGATAATAGAATGCGGTAATCTTGACTTTTCACGAAATCGATTTTTTCAAACCCCCAAGGATTTAATCGACTTTCAGAATTTTGTGGAGGTAAATATAAACCCTTTAAGTCCCGTAAATTTTTGCCATAACAAAAAAGTAGATTTAAATATAGTGATAAATATTTAAAGTTTTGTTTTACAGCAGATTGAGTATTCTTTTTAAATAAAAAAAAGTGGTGGTTATTTTGATAAAAAAGAGTTTATTGAGGATGAAATACCCGAAAAAATTTCATCTAAAAAATTATTTCATCTCCTTTCCTATCCGCATCACGGCCGATTCAAAGTCATCGCGGGGACCGACGGCTTTGTTTTTTATTTGGGATCTGTAATTGTAGATAGTCGACACGGAATAACGGAGGAAAACGGATATTTTCGCGCTGTCCTTGATACCCAATCGAATCAGCGCAAAGATTCGCAGTTCCGTATTGAGCAGTTCCCCTTCCTTCAATTGAACGGCATCTTCATCGACCAATAGCGCTGAAAATTCTTCGATAAAGTTGGGAAAGAGTTGCAAAAAAGTCTTGTCAAAGTTGGTGTAGAATTCTTTCAGCTCGTTTTCAATAAACTGTTTTGACTTGACGGCAGTTACCAAATCATTCATTTTTCCCGTGGTCGCCATGACGTTTAGTTTGCGGCGGTAACCCTCCAGTTTGCCTATGTAATCAGAACATTGGTCCATATAGCGACCGATGTATATTTCCTTTAAAAGGTTGGTTTCGGACAGTGCAAAATTGCTTTCATTCAATTTTTCGTTGAAAGTATAGAGTTCTTTATTCAATTCAGAAAGCTGAATATTGGCCAAATCGATATCCTGTTTCGCCTTGTTCAGTTTCTTCATTTGTTTAAAGAGCAGCAATAAAATCACCAACAAAATTGCAGAGAGAACAGAGGCGCTGACTAGAAACAGCACCAGTTGAAAACGGTTCGTTTCGTTTTGTTTTTGGTACGCTTCACTGATGATAGGCATCATCTTCGAAATCTCATAAGTCCTTAAACGCGCATTGCAAAACAGCGCATCCTCGAGAGAGCGTTTCATGTATTTGTAGGCTCGGTCGATATCGCCGTCTTCATACATCATAAACGCCAGAGACCGCAGCGAAATGTATTCTTTCTTGGCCAACTGCAAGTCGGATATGGCGGAGATGGTCAACCATTTTTTTTCCTGTTCTTGATCCTTTTTTCCATGATAGGACTGCGAAATCAGAAAGGCGACAACTGCCTGATCGGGATTATTGTTGGCTATTTTCGGGAAATAATCAAGCAGTAAACCGAGTGTTTGATCGTATTTTTGGTCCTGAAGGAGTTTACTCGCTTGGTCAACAAATTTTAGGTTTGAACTCGATGGATAGGACTGCATCGTCGAGTCCCGATACTGTCTGGTCAGCGCATCATATTTCTTTTTTTCCTGGGCTGATGCCGCATAATCTGACATCGAAAGATAAATGGTGGTATTGACGCGGTAAAAGTTGCCATAAAGACTAGGCGTGGCTTTAATGTCAATTTTATCGAGAACGTCAGTGGCTTCCTTGTACATCCCCAGTGTTCCCATTATGGAAGCTAGGTTTAATTTGGCCGAATTGATTTTTGTTACATCCCTTAGAATGGTTGCTATCCGTAAATTCTTTCGTGCGTAAGCTAATGCGGAATCCGACTGATAGAGTTTGTATTCATCAAATAGCTTTTGGCCAATATCATATTTTTGAAGATCGGTGGAAGAATGTGCCAGTAGATCTTTGAGTTTATTTATTTCGTTCTCTTTGCGATTGGAATACACTTGGTAATTATCGACAGTATTATCCAACTCTTTCAGTAGAGTGCCATAATCATTCTGCGCCAAAAGAAGAACGGGAAATAGCGCTGCAATAATTAATGTCAAAAATCGAGTCATTCAAATGGGATTAAATTCAGGTAAAAATATAAATTAACTCGGTAAAGCAAGAGTCAAAATCAAAATAGTTGATTTGGGATACTGGGTGAAAGAGCATCAATTTTCACGGCTATCGTTTTTTAGGAAGGGAGAAATTACATAAGTCGCCCACAATTGATTAAATTTGTGACTTATTCAAAGTTATGTTAGAAAAAGAAACAATAAATTTCGAAAAAACGGCCATCGTCGGCATTGTGACCCAAAATCAAAGCGAAGAGAAATTAAAAGAGTATCTCGATGA
>NZ_DATBVQ010000147.1:0-13023 GCF_036515215.1 Flavobacterium sp. | reverse complement strand
CGCAATCGATGCTTTCCAGACCCGCTCCTACTCGTGCTCTAAACTGCAAATTAGTGGCTTTGTCCAAGAATTCCTTATCAATTTTGAATCGGCTTCGAATCACTATTCCCTGATAATCTTGGATTTTGGCTTCGATCTCTTCCTTTGAGGAAGTGAAATCTTCGTGGTTTATAAAACCCAGTTCTTGCAATTGTCCCATTAATATGGGGTTATTGCTATCGATGTGTAGAATTTTAATGTTTTCTGGTTTCAAAATATCCGTTGTTTGATTTGAATGAATTCAAAGTTACAAATTTGGTTTGGAAGCGGGCTCGCATTAGGGATGGGAGCGGCATCCCACGCTTTTCTTGCATGGATATAGCGGACAGCCCGACCCGCCTTTTTTTGGCGGGTAATGCCCAAAATAAGTCTAAGTATTACCCCTTTATTTGTTTCAGTGAGGTTTTGATTCCCCGTATCAGCGACGAACTGAATCCGTGCATTTCCATTTCGTTCAGTCCCGCTATAGTACAGCCTTGAGGTGTGGTTACACGGTCGATTAACTGCTCGGGATGCACTTGTTCTTCCATGACCATTTCGGCGGCTCCCTTTACGGTCTGCGCAGAAATCGCCAACGCGGTTTGCCAGTCAAATCCTATTTCGATTCCTGCTTGCATGGATGCGCGGATGTAACGCAGTGCAAAAGCGGTTCCAGAGGCGGCAAGAACGGTGGCCGCATCCATTAATTTTTCGTCAATAATTGGAGCAGTGCCTAAATCTTTGAAAAGTGCGACTACATTTTGCGCTTTCTCTTTGTCCTTTTCATGGAAAGCGATACAGGTAGCCGAGGCGCCAAATTGCGAGGCAATATTGGGCATGATTCGGATGGCGCTATTGGAAGCGCCTATCTTGTTTTGTAAATTTTCGATTGATAATCCGCTCACGGCAGAAGCAACCACTTTATTGGTAATTGTAGGAAGGATTTCGGCCAAAACGGTGTCTACTTGATAGGGTTTTATGGTCAGGATAACGATATCTGCCTCCTGGATGCCATAAGTATTGTCGGAGGAAACGGTAACGCCAAGTTGCTCCAAATAAACGATGCTTGCTGTGTTTCTTCTGGTGATGGTGATTTGATTTCCCTGCGAGAATTTTGACAGTCCCTTGGCGATTGCGACGCCCAGGTTCCCTCCGCCGATTATGTGTATTTTCATTTTGGTTATTCGTTTTTTAGTAGTTAGTTAGTTTAGTGCTTTTAGAATCCCAGAATCATTTTTGCAATAGAAAAATAGATTAAAATTCCGCAAATATCGTTGCTTGTGGTTATAAATGGGCCGGTTGCCAGCGCAGGGTCAACCCCAAACTTATCGAGCAACAGCGGTATAAATGTGCCTATGAGCGAAGCTATAATAATTACCGAAACCAATGCGCTTGTAATAACAACCCCAAGTATGGGCGGCTCGCCTAAAAGGAAATAACTGCCCAAAAACAAGATGGATGCCAGTATGGCACCATTTAACAAACTCAAAGAAATCTCTTTTATAAGTCGATTGAATAAAGACCCGCTCAAAGTGTTGTTGGCCAAGCCTTGAACTATGATTGCCGAGGACTGTACCCCGACATTTCCTGCCATTGCGGCAATTAACGGCGTGAAAAAGAATAAGTTTCCGTGTTCAGCCATGGCTCCTTCAAATAAACCTAAAACCTTTACGGTTATAAAACCACCCAACAGTGCCAAAACCAGCCAAGGCAGACGTGCTTTGGACAATTCGAGAATGCTGTCATCCGCTTCCACATCCTGCGAGATACCCGCAGCCAATTGGTAATCCTTGTCCGCTTCGTCCCTGATCACATCAATAATATCATCAATGGTGATACGGCCCACTAACCGTCCCATCGCATCTACGACGGGAATCGCTTCCAAGTCATATTTCTGCATAATTCTTGCTACCTCAACGTCCTCCGCATCAACGTTAACCGAGGTCACTTTTTTAATATAGATATCGGAAATTTGCGTTTTGGTTGATGTGGTCAATAAGTCTTTTAGGGATAACCGTCCTTTCAACCTGTTTTCATCATCAACAACATAGATGGAATGCACGCGCGAAACATTCTCAGCTTGGGCACGCATTTCTTTTACGCAGGTAAGAACACTCCAGTTTTCATTGACTTTCACAAGCTCCTTCCCCATCAAACCACCTGCGGTATCCTCATCATAACGCAAAAGGTCAATAATGTCCTTCGCGTGCTCTAAATCGTCCAGCTCCGAGATTACCTCTTCTTTTTTGGACTGCGAAAGCTCCGCTATGATATCTGCGGCATCATCAGTATTCAACTCATCAAGCTCCTCTGCAATCTCCTTGGCGGACAGCCTCTTTAATATATTTTCCCGTAAATCGTCTTCTAATTCCAGAAGTATTTCGGAGGTCTGTTCAGAACCCAAAACCTTAAAGATATAGGTAGCCTCGTCAAAATCCAGTTCGTCCAGAATCTCTGCAATATCGGCATGGTGCATATCGCCAAGAAGACGCTCTAATCCTTTGTCGTCTTTATTAACAATATGTTGCTCTAATTCGAGTATTAAGTCTTTGCTGATTTTAAATTCCATCGGCTTCTATTTTTTGGGTAAGTTCAATAAACTGCGCTACATCCAGCTGCTCTGGACGAAGGTCAAAGATAGGGTCTTCTCTTAAACTATCCGATAGATTCAACGTTTTTAAGCTGTTACGCATGGTTTTTCGTCGTTGTTGGAACGCCGTTTTCACCACTGTGAAGAATAATTTTTCGCCACAAGGCAAACTATAATCCGCTTTTCTCCGCAAACGTAAAACACCCGATTTCACCTTTGGTGGTGGGATAAAGACATTTTCATCAACCGTAAACAAATATTCCGCATCATAGAATGCCTGCACTAAAACAGATAATATACCATAGGCTTTTGTTCCCTTTTTTTCACAGATGCGTTGTGCAACTTCTTTTTGGAACATGCCCGCAAATTCAGGAATCTGGTTGCGGTATTCCAATGCCCTGAAAACGATTTGGGTTGAAATGTTATATGGAAAATTACCGATGATAGCAAATTGCTTTCCTTGGAAAGTTTCATTAATATCGTACCTCAAGAAATCCTTAAAAATAATCTTGTCTTTCAGTTTCGGATAATTCTCGTCCAAATAAGTTACTGATTCGGTATCTATCTCGATAACATATGTAGTAATAGGTTTGCCCAATAAATATTTTGTCAAAACACCCATTCCTGGCCCTATTTCCAGTACAGCATCATAACCTTGCAAGTTCAAAGTGTCCGCAATGTCTTTAGCGATACTTTCGTCCTTCAAGAAATGTTGTCCGAGGTGTTTTTTGGCTTTTACTTTTTCCATTTTTTATGTTTAAAGGGTTAAAGGTTCAAGTTTAAAGTTTTCCAACCTCTTACTTATTACTTTAAACTATTTTTTAAATTAGACGAGGCAATTTGCTCCTTCTAAATATATACTATAAGTCCCTATTTGATTAACTGGACACTAAATACTTCCTCCTAGTGCTCAGAAATCACTTCCAATTCGGTTCTAAAAGCCAACATTTTGTCTCCAAATAGTTTTGCGCCTTCTTCCCGAAACTTGGGTGCATCCTCCTGATAATACCTTTCCAAAGTTTCTTTGCTGTCAGTGGTGTACTGGGCCGAGTAAGTTACCCCTCCCATTTCCTCCTCAATCAACACCCGAACCAATCGAGCCGAAGAAAATTTGCCCGTAGCCAGAATTTCTGGAATATGCTTGTGCTGCATCCAGATCATCCATTGATCGTGAACGCTTTCGTGTATGTTTGTGGTAACGTTGTATATTATCATTCCTTATTGATTTGTTTTAATCGTTTAACCGATTAGCTTATAAATTCGTGTCTCCCCTTAATTTTCTAAAACTCTTTCTTGCCTCCACAAAATAAATGCTGTCTTGATGATTGAAAATTATTTTTTCATATAATGGTTTTGCCTTTTCAGCTGCCATCAGTTTTTTATTGAAAATTTCAGCCGACAAAAACAGGGCCTCATCAATGTAAATCCCGTCACCATGATGATCCATTATTTCTTGATATTGGCTTAAGGCCAAATTATAATCCCCTGTCTTTTCATAAATTTTGCCCAAGCGCAACAGCGTTACCGTCTCTATTTCCTGTCCTTTGTACTTTTGCAAAATAGATTGAAACTGCGTGATGGCTTCCTTATTTCTATTTTGATATAAAAGGTAATCTCCTTTGGCGAATTCTTTCAGCGCCGTTTGTGTCGAATCGGCAACGGTGTTGTCATTTATCAAAAGGAAATATTCCAATGCATCGTTAGCAATCAATTGCGTACTGGCTGATTTCAGTTCCTTGAACTGTTTCAATGCCCAAACAAAATCAGTCTTGAAATAGCTGGTTTTAGCCGCTTTCAAAGTCGCTTCGTGCGCCACCACGTCATTTTTCAGATCCATCTCAATTTGAGAATAATAAATCAATGCCTGGTTGAATTTTTCTTCGAAAAGTAAAATATCCGCCAATTCCATTTTCGCCTGCGCCACTTGATAATCGTTCAATTGCAGCTCGAGCGTTTTTTTAATAATTGCTCTTCCTTGTTCTGGATCCTTCAAATTAAAAGCCACAAAATGCGCCTGAATTAATTGCAAAGATAAGGTAAAAGGGGTTATCTCATATTCCGTCAGCAAACTGGCCAATTCGGTATTGATGGCAGCGAAATCTTTTTCCTGTGCCTTGTCAATTTTTATTTTCACCAAGTAAGTCTGGGCTTGAATAAGCAACTCGATGTCCCTAGTGTTTGCTATTACAAAATCCAATATTTCCTTGGCAATGTCCTGATCGCCTTCTTCAATGGACAAGTGTGCCAAGTTCACAATATTAGACAGCGACTCGGTATTGCGTTTGTAGATGGCTTTTTCTTGAATAAAGGCCTTTGAAAATTCCTTTTGTTGCACATAGAACCAACTTAAATAACGGTTCCAGAAAAGATCCTGACTTTTTTGAACTCGGATAATTAACGCTTTTCGTAAGGCGTCATTAAAATTGGCGTCGCTATCTTCCGACATGAAACGCGACAATTGATTCTGGATTAATATGGAGTTCTGCGGAGTAGCCACTGCTTCATCAAGAAACGTGGAAATCATCATGTCCGTGTTTCCCAATTGCCCATAAAGTAGTCCTTTTTGAAAATTAAAATTAAGCCTGGGCTCTATATCTGTTGCAGTCTGATAGGATTGCAGCGCATTTTCTAGCAATACCTTTTTCTCAAATGAGGAGGCAATGCCATACACTTCATTCGGGTTTTTCTTAATTTTTTCTATGGCCTGATTGTAGTAATTTTTGGCTTTTTCCTCGTTTTTTTGCAGTTGGAAGTTGTATCCCAATTCAACCAAAAGGTTTCCTTGATTGTATTTATCCAAACGGGACTGAATTGCTTTTTCGGCGACATCATATTGTTGTAGCTGCTGGTAACAATCGACGGTTCTAAGGAAATACTGCATGTTTTGAGGGACGCTGGCTAATAGCTCCTCGTAATTGATTTTGGCTTTTTCAAAATCGCCTTTGTCATAATAATATTGCGCCAATTGTTCGTTTTGCGAAAAACAAACCAATGAAAAAAACAGAGTGATATGTAGAAAAAAATTCTTCATGTAAAAAGTGTTCCGTATTCAGTGTTCAGTTTGCTAAACGGTCGTTGTCCAAAAAGCTAACTGAACACCGATCACTGAGGACTGAACACTAATTAATCAATGATATCAAATCCGCAATACGGACGCAATACTTCTGGTATCACTATTCCATCCGCAGTTTGGTAATTTTCAAGGATTCCTGCCAAAACTCTTGGCAAAGCCAATGAACTTCCGTTTAGGGTGTGTGCCAACTGGTTTTTTCCCTCTTTGTCTTTGAAACGCAATTTCAAACGATTTGCTTGAAAGGTTTCAAAGTTTGAAACTGAAGATATTTCCAACCAACGGTCTTGCGCTGTTGAGAAAACTTCAAAATCATATGTCAATGCCGATGTGAAACCCATATCTCCGCCACAAAGACGCAATATTCTATATGGTAATTTCAATTCGTTCAGAATCTCTTTTATGTGTTCTACCATTCCGTCCAGAGCTTTGTAAGAGTTGTCCGGATGCTCTACACGTACAATTTCTACTTTGTCAAATTGATGCAAACGGTTCAGTCCACGTACATGCGCTCCATAAGAACCTGCTTCACGTCGGAAACAAGGTGTGTAAGCGGTAGTTAAAATCGGCAACTCATTTTCGCTTAAGATCACATCACGAAATATATTGGTTACAGGAACCTCAGCCGTAGGGATTAGGTATAAATCATCCGCAGCATCGTGGTACATTTGCCCCTCTTTGTCCGGCAATTGCCCCGTTCCGTATGCCGACGCTTCATTTACCAAATGAGGAACCTGAACTTCATTGTAACCTGCGGCCGTATTTTTATCTAAAAAATAGTTAATCAAAGCGCGTTGTAATCGCGCTCCTTTTCCCTTATAAACCGGAAATCCCGCACCCGCTATTTTCACTCCCAATTCGAAGTCGATGATGTCGTATTTCTTCACCAGTTCCCAGTGTGGTTGTGCACCTTCGTGCAAAACTGGAATAGCGCCTTCTTCAAAAACATTTAGGTTTTCCTCAGGTGTTTTCCCTTCAGGAACGATATCAGCCGGAAGATTGGGCAGACTATATAATTTTTCCAAGAGTTCTTGTGCAATGGCATCAGCAATTTCGGCCAACCTTTTGCTTTTCTCTTTTAATAGAACTGTTTTTTCTTTAAGTATAGCGGCTTTCGATTTCTCTCCGCCTTTCATCAATTCGCCTATGTCTTTGGATAATTTATTAGATTCAGATAAAATACCGTCTAATTCGACCTGTGTCGCACGACGTCTTTCATCCAGTTGTACCACTTCTTCAACAACACTTTTGGCATCCATATTCCTTTTTGCCAAAGCCTTGATTACTTTTTCCTGATTCTCTCTAATAAATGTGATTTGTAACATAGCTTGATTTTTATAACTCTACTTATATATTAATGGAAGCAAATTTAAGGAAATGTTTGATAGAAACGGGACAAAGTTTTGATGAAAAACCGTAAGATTTTATTGGCTAATAATATAAATCTCTTGACAACTCATATTAAACTGGTTGATTAAATAAATCTAACAACATAGATACATAGAAATCCTTCACTTTAAAGAAGTTCACAGAATTCGTTTTTCACATAGTTATGTATTCTATAAAAAATGAAATGTCTTTTTTAAAACACATGAAAAACTATGTTTCTATGTGGTTAAAATTACGCTCTTTTGATTTCGTGCCCAATAAATTCTTCCAAAACGGCAAACATATCGTCTACTGACATCACTTCGAAATCGGGATGTGATTTTAAAAAATTAGCGTTCAAAGTTACTAGGTCTTCTTCGACAGCTGAAAATGGCTGAGCATTTAGTAGGCCTCTTGTTGGGTTTACGCCTTCAAGTCTTCCTTTCAGAAATTTATTCAGCTTTACGCTACTCATCAATCTGACTTTTTTGGATTGTTGCTGGAAAAATTCCAAATGTCTTTCAGCACCAACCAAAGCCAAGCCTTCTTCGATCAATTCGTTTAGTTCTTTATCCCAGCCTGAATTGTACACAAACTGAGCAAAATCTCCTTCGGTACATTGTGCCGTATAGTAATCCAAATAATAACTCATTATCGCATCTTCGTGAATCAAATCGTCATCAATACCTTCCTCACGCATCAGGTTAATCACCGAAATATTAGAATGGATCACATCTTGGAGATTATCACTTTTAAAGGCAGTTTCTGAAATAATTATTTTTCCGAATTCCATCTGTTTTGTTTTTAAATAGTATGCGGCAAATTTCGGGTAAATTAAAACAGAAATGAAATTTATCTAAAATAAGATTAATAGCCCATTTGTTTTCAATATCCAACAGCTGTGGAGACTACAAAATTGGAACACACAAAAACTTATCGCGATTTACACTGCCGTTTCCCGTAAGTTAATGATGAAATTATTAAATATTCATTATTTTTACATAAAATCAGGCTTTATGAAAAATTATTTGATAATAATTCTTTTCTATTTTGTAGCATTGCTTTCGGCTCAGGGGAATGATAGCACCATTGATGCGATAGCAAAATCTGAAATGAAAGTGGCTTCTAACAAATTGAGCTTTAAAACCAATCCCAATACGCAGAATTACGACATTAGTTATCATAAGCTGGAATTTACGGTTGATCCATCCGTTAATTTCATCTCCGGCACAGTTACTACCACTTTTACGGTGCTGACCGATTTATCTACAGTCACTTTTGACCTAACTAATCAACTGACCGTTAGCTCGGCTATAAAAGACGGGCTTCCATTGTCATTTATTCAAACGGACACTAATGAATTAGTCATAACACTTCCAAGCGCCCTAATTGCAGGCTCTGTCGCTACAGTTTCCATTTCGTATTCAGGTATTCCGTCCAATCAAAGCAATGCATTTACAAGCTCTACCCACAACGGAACTCCCGTCTTGTACACCTTGTCCGAACCTTATGGAGCCAGGGACTGGTGGCCTTGCAAACAAGATTTAAATGACAAAACGGACAACATTGATGTCTATATTACCGCTCCCTCACAGTATGTGGCCGTTTCTAACGGAATAGAAACCGCGCCACCGATCATCAATGGAACTTACAAAACCACCCACTTTCACCACGGCTACCCGATTCCCGCGTATTTGATAGCCATTGCGGTCACGAATTACAGCGTCTATAACCAGACAGGAGGCTCTGCGCCAAATCAATACCCCATCATCAACTACATTTATCCCGAAACATTACCCCTAGTGCAGACTCAGCTGCAGCAAACGCCGTTGATTTTAGACTTGTACGAAACGCTGTTTGAAATCTATCCCTTTCACCAAGAAAAGTATGGCCACGCCCAATTTGGTTGGGGAGGTGGCATGGAGCATACCACAGTTTCGTTTATGAATAGCTTTGGTCGCGGACTCGTTGCCCATGAGATGGCGCATCAATGGTTTGGCGATAAAATAACCTGCGGAAGCTGGAAAGACATCTGGCTAAATGAAGGCTTTGCTACTTACGTGGCGGCATTAGTGATTGAAAACTTCGACGGCCAAGCTGCATTTATAGCCAATAAAAACGGTATGGTAAACAACATTACATCAAGTCCTTCCGGTGCAGTGTATCTATCGGACAATGATTTGCTCAGCGTGAGCAGAATCTTTAATTCCAGACTTACTTATTACAAAGGCGCTATGGTCTTGAATATGCTTCGGCTGAAAATGGGAGACGCATTGTTTTTCCAAGGTATTAAAAACTATTTGGCTGATCCCAATTTAGCATACAAATACGCGCTAACGACTGACTTACAGCTCCATTTAGAAGCAGTTTACGGTAGTAGTTTGACCGAATTCTTTAATGATTGGATTTACAATCAGGGTTACCCCAGCTACACTGTTAACTACGAAAACCTAAGTAATATGGTTAAATTCACGATTAATCAGGCGCAATCTGACCCTTCCGTTTCTTACTTCGAAATGCCAATACCGATCCGTCTTTTGGGAAGTAGTGGTCAACAAATGGATTTGATTTTAGACAACACTTTTAACGGGGAGGTTTTTCTAAGGAACGTACCGTTTGCGGTGTCCTCTGTAGTTTTTGACCCGAATTCTGATTTAATCTCGAAAAACAACAGCGTGTTTTTGGGAATAAATAATTTAGAACTGGAAACGGTGAATTTATATCCCAACCCCGCAAACAATTCGATAACGCTTGATTTACCCAGCGGAATTACACTCAGAAAAACGATATTTTACGATGTCATTGGGCAAAAAGTAATGGAAACAGACTCAGCTACCCACTGGGATGTTGCTTCATTACCTTCGGGTGTTTATTTCATCAGTGTCTTTACTGATTACGGCACAAAGAAAGTCCCGTTTGTAAAAAAATAATGTTGCAGAAAGCAATGCGATTTATCTGATATCCAATTCGTCACTACTCTTTTTCTGATTCATTTTTGTGACCAAAGCTTTCAACCGCAAGGCCTTTTCCTTTTTCTCTTCCTGAAGTTTGGTCTTTTTCCGATTCAGTAATTTGGTGTGCAACGCCTTGTTTTTCGTGTCTTTTTCGGGTCCTTTTGCCATGGTTGTGTTTTCATTGATTGCGTTGCAAAGATAAAAAAAGCCGCATTAAAAATGAGAAACGGATTAAAATCCTAAATCCGTTAGCCCCGATAGCAGTGAAAATCCTTTTACTTTTTCTTTAAAAAGCAAAAGATTGCAACGTATAGCGGGAAATAGCTTCAAATAAAAATTGGATTCCTTATTTTTGCAGCCAATAAAATTGAATCATGATACAGAATCCAAAAAGATATACCATTACGGCGGCATTGCCTTATACGAACGGACCGATTCACATTGGCCATTTGGCGGGTGTTTATGTGCCTTCGGACATTTATTCCCGTTACCTGAGATTGCAAGGAAGAGACGTTTTGTTTGTTTGCGGAAGCGACGAGCATGGCGTTGCCATTTCCATGAAAGCCAAGAAAGAAGGTATCACGCCTCAGGAAGTGATTGATAAATATGATGGGATTATCCGTAAGTCGTTCTCTGATTTTGGAATTTCGTTCGATAATTATTCGAGGACTTCATCTAAGATCCATCACGATACGGCTTCTGAGTTTTTCAGAACGCTTTATGAAAAAGGTGATTTTATCGAAGAAGTGACCGAGCAACTGTACGACGCCAAAGCGGATCAGTTCTTGGCGGATCGTTTTGTTGTTGGGACTTGCCCTAAATGTGGCAACGAGGAAGCCTACGGCGACCAATGCGAAAAATGTGGTTCTACGCTGAACGCTACCGATTTGATCAACCCAAAATCGACCATCACGGGAGAAACCCCCATTATGAAATCGACGAAACACTGGTTTTTGCCTTTGGACCGTTACGAGGATTTCTTGAGGGAATGGATCTTAGTTGGACACAAAAATGACTGGAAACCCAACGTTTACGGACAGGTGAAATCCTGGATTGACGGCGGACTGGAACCTCGCGCGGTAACCCGTGACCTGGACTGGGGAATTGATGTTCCTGTTAAAGGCGCCGAAGGGAAAAAATTATATGTGTGGTTTGATGCTCCAATTGGCTACATTTCTTCTACCAAGGAATGGGCTTTGCGCGAAGGCAAAGACTGGGAACCGTACTGGAAAGATCAGGATACGAAACTGGTTCACTTCATTGGGAAAGACAATATTGTTTTCCATTGCATCATTTTCCCTGCGATGTTGAAAGCCGAGGGAAGCTATATTTTGCCTGACAATGTTCCCGCGAACGAGTTCTTGAACCTGGAAGGAAACAAATTGTCGACTTCTAAAAACTGGGCGGTTTGGCTGCACGAATATTTGGAGGAATTTCCAAACCAACAGGATGTTTTGCGTTATGCTTTGACATCGAATGCGCCAGAAACCAAGGACAATGATTTCACTTGGAAAGATTTCCAGGCGAGAAACAATAATGAATTGGTTGCTATTTTTGGAAATTTCATTAACCGTGTGGTGGTTTTGACCAATAAATATTACGAAGGAGTTGTTCCAAGTCCGAACACACTTTCGGAAGTGGACGAGGCGACCTTAGCGGAATTGAAAGCATATCCCGCAGTGATTTCGAGTTCTTTGGAACGTTACAGATTCAGAGAAGCTTTGGGTGAAATGATGAACGTAGCCCGTTTAGGAAATAAATACTTGGCAGACGAAGAGCCTTGGAAAATGATAAAAAACGATCAAGGTCGTGTACAAACCCAAATGTATGTAGCGCTTCAAATTGCCGCGGCATTGAGTTCTCTTTGCGAACCATTCTTGCCTTTCACGGCAAAAAAATTATCAAGAATTTTGAAAATCGAAAATCCGTTGAGTTGGAGTGCTATTTCAGAAACATCTGATTTGATTCCAGGCGGACACCAAATAGGCGAAGCGGAATTATTGTTTGCAAAAATTGAAGATGAAGAAATTCAAAAACAAATAGACAAGCTAGAAGCTACCAAAACGGCTAATAAAGCGGAAAACAAAATTGTGGAACCACAAAAAGAAGCGATTCAATTTGATGATTTCTCAAAAATGGATATCCGAGTGGGAACAATCTTGGAAGCGGAAAAAATGCCGAAAGCCAACAAACTTTTGATTTTGAAGGTGGACACGGGAATTGACGTTCGTACGATTGTTTCAGGTATTGCTGAGAGTTTTAAACCAGAAGACATTGTTGGGAAAAAAGTAACCGTATTGGTAAACTTGGCCCCGAGAACCTTACGTGGTGTTGAAAGTCAAGGAATGATTTTGATGACTACAAATACCGAAGGAAAACTGGTTTTTGTAAATCCAGATACGGATGGTGTTGCTAACGGCGAGACGATTAATTAATAAACTTTGAACACGGATTTCATGAATTATCACTAATTAATGAAATCCGTGTTTTTTTAACTGTAAGCACAGATGACCAACGGAAAACCAAGATTAGCGCTTGCTTTCGGGATACTTTGTATTTCAATTTTCCCGATACTGGTCAAACTAAAGTTGGCTCCTGGGCTAATCTCGGCCTTTTACAGGATGGCGATCGCCGTTTCTTTGTTAATGCCTTATGTGTTAATTACCAGAAAATTCAAACTGCCAGAGAAAAGATTTTTGATCCTCGCGGTTATTTGCGGTGTCCTATTCGCTTCGGATGTTGCGGTTTGGAATATTGCCATTCAGGAATCGAGCGCAACACAAGCTTCATTACTGACCAATTTGTCGCCGCTTTGGGTCGGAATCATTTCGTTCGCCTTTTTAAAAACTAAACCGGCAACCAATTTTTGGATTGGCACCTCCATTGCATTATTTGGAATGGCGATGCTGGTGGGCTTCGAATTTTTCTTTGAATTAAATTTTGACACTGCCTTTATTCTGGCTGTGTTATCAGGTATTTTCTACTCTATCTATTTATTGGTCAGCAAAAAAGCACTCACACAT
>NZ_DATBVQ010000146.1:0-2132 GCF_036515215.1 Flavobacterium sp. | reverse complement strand
GGCCTTCTTTGTCATGAGGAAATCTTATTGTATCAAGCTCGTATCCATCATATACAAAATCGGGTTGCAAATTTCCCGCGGCCTTTGCACCACTCCCTATAAGTTTTGTTCTATTGTCTTCCCAAGTTGAGAATATTGCCGTTTTTTTATTGGGATATTGGGTTTTGAAAAAACGATAAACATTCCAATAATTATAATTGGGATCTTTGATATCATTGTCCCAAACATTGTGTTTATTCGCCCAATTACCTGTTAAAAGACTGTTGTAACCTACGGCAGAAATAGTAGGCGTTTCGGAATAGCCATTTTTTTCGCCGCCAACATATGCTTCAACCAAACTCCCTTTTTTGATAAACTGTTTCAGATTGGGCATCTTGTATGATTGAATAACATCATATGGAATCCCATCCGCGATAACAAAAATGACCTTTCTGTTTTTTTGCGAAAACGCATGACTGCTGAAAAATACTAAAATGAAAACTAAGCAGTTTCTGTATTTCATTTCTTATTTAATAAGTTCAAAAACATCCTTTAAACGAATATCTGCAGATGATGATCCAACCATCAAGTCAAACTCACCCGGTTCAGAACCAAACTCTAATTTTGCGTTGTAAAAAGAAATCAGTTGATTATCAATTACAAATGTAACAGTCTTTGTCTCTCCCACATTTAAATGTATTTTTTCAAATCCCTTCAATTCTTTTACCGGTCGAACCACTGATCCCACCTTGTCTCTCAAGTACAATTGTACCACTTCATCTCCGGCATATTTACCCGTATTGGTAATATTTACCGAAACCGCTATGGTTTCAGTATTTTTCATTTTATTTTTTGATAACTTCAAATCCGAGTAGGTGAAATTCGTATAACTCAAGCCGTATCCAAAAGGAAATTTCGGGCTGTTTTTTAAATCGATATAGGCCGAAGTATAGTTGGTATTATCCTCGTCAGAGTAAGGTCTTCCGGTGTTGAAGTGGTTGTAATAAATAGGAATTTGACCCACTTCTCTCGGGAAAGTCATCGGCAGTTTTCCCGAGGGATTGTAATCCCCAAAAAGTACATCGGCGATGGCATTTCCTGCCTCGGAGCCGAGCCACCAAGTATACACTACAGCCGGCACATTATCGGCTGTCCAATTAAAAATCAAAGGGCGACCGGCATTAATAAGAACTATAACCGGCTTTCCCGTTTTCATCATTTCTTTTACCAAATCTTCCTGAACTCCCGGTAAATGAATATCACTACGACTTTTGGCTTCTCCACTCATGTTGTGTCTTTCGCCAATACTCAAGATGACAACGTCGGCTTGATTGGCCACATTGATTGCTTCTTCAAATCCCGTTTTGTCCTTACTTTCAATTCCGCAACCTTTTGCGTACAGTAATTTAGTGTTTTTGCCCAGCTTATTTTTCAAACCTTCCCATTGCGAAACGATATAAGTAGAATCGACTTCTTTAAGATCAATTGCCCAAAAACCATGATTGTCTCTTTTTGGCTTTACCATCGGACCAATAAATGCAATGGTTTTAGTTTTTTTAGAAAGCGGTAAAATATTTTTTTCGTTTTTTAACAAAACAATACTTTCTGAGGCTATTTCTCTTGCTACCCTGCTGTTTTCAGGATTGTTTAAAGCCGCTTTCTCTCTGGCTGAATCGCAATATTTAAATGGATTTTCGAATAAGCCCAGTTCGAATTTCTTTTGAAGAATTCGCCTTACGGCCTCATCAATTAATGCAATCGGCACCTTGTTTTCCTTTACCAATTCCGCCAAATTATTGCGATAGGAATTACTTTCCATATCCATGTCGCAGCCTGCCGTTATTGCGGCCAAAGCAGCTTCTTTGCCATCTTTACAAAAGCCGTGTTGCACCATTTCTCCGATTGAACCCCAATCGGAAACAACGAATCCTTGGAAATCCCATTTCCCTTTTAAAATATCTCGTTGTATATATTTATTTCCCGTTGCCGGAATTCCATTGATGTCATTAAATGAATTCATAAAAGTGGCAGCGCCAGCATCTAAAGCGGCTTTAAATGGTGGTAAATAGGTTTCCCACAGCATTCTATCACTCATGTCGACAGAATTATAATCTCGTCCGCCAACAGCGGCTCCGTAAGCGGCAAAATGTTTA
>NZ_DATBVQ010000145.1:0-14975 GCF_036515215.1 Flavobacterium sp. | reverse complement strand
GAATTGTCGAAAAACCAGAACAATAAAATCTTGCTTTTTGGAGGAGGAAAAAAGGAAATAAAAATCCTCGACTCTCTTTCGAATAATAAAATCAATGTCATTAACATGGCCGGTAAAATCAAGTTGAATCAAGAGTTGGAATTGATAAGTAATCTTGATGTGATGCTTTCCATGGATTCAGGAAATGCCCATATTGCTGCGATGCTTGGGGTAAATGTGATTACGCTTTATGGTTCGACGCATCCATTTGCAGGTTTTTCGCCCTTTAATCAACCTATCGAAAATGCATTAGTATCTGATAGGGAAAAATATCCCATGTTGCCAACCTCTGTTTATGGCAATAAGATAGTTCCAGGTTATGAAGATGCGATGCGAACTATCTCCCCCCAATCTGTCATTGAAAAAATCATCCGTTCCCTAAAATAAAAAAACTTCCCTTTTCAGAGAAGTTTCGTTTGTAATTCAACTATTTGTTAAACGTCATCGTAATCCACATAGATGCTTTCTGATGTAGGATGTGCTTGACATGTAAGAACAAGTCCAGATGCAATTTCACCATCTGTCAGAATCGAGTTTTTGGTCATTTCGGCGGTGCCTGAAGTTACTCGAGCCAGACAACTGCTGCAAATTCCACCTTGACAGGAATATGGGGCGTCAATTCCTTGTTTAAGTGCTGCTTCAAGGATGGTTTGCTTTTGAGACATTTCGAAAGTAGTTTCCTCGTCATCTACCATTACAGTGATTTTCGAATGACCTTCCAATGATTCTTTTATCACATTTTCATGCGAGGACGTGGTGAATAGCTCAAATTTAATGGCCGATTCTTTTACATTTTTCTCTTTTAAAACAGCAGAAACGGTTTCAATCATTTCTTCTGGACCACACAAATAGAACTTATCAAATTCCAATTCTTTGTGTTTGTTATTCAACACAAAATTCACCGTAGATTTTTCTATTCGGCCAAACAAAGCGTTTTCCACCTTGGCTTGACTGTAAATGTTGTGAACAAATAAACGGCTTACATATTTCAATTGCAGATCATGTAATTCTTGATGAAAGATGCTTTCCTCTGGCGTTTTATTTCCATAAACGAGAACAAAAGAACTTTTAGGTTCGCTTTTCAAAACCGATTTAATGATCGAAATGACAGGAGTTATCCCGCTACCGGAGACAAACGCCACATAGTTTTTTTGACGGTCCGCCTGCGGTTCAAATGTGAATTTACCCTCTGGTTTTCCTACTTCAAGAACATCGCCAGCTTTTAGTTTTGTATTGGCAAACTGAGAGAAAGCACCTTTTTTTACCGCTTTAACAGCAATGCGCAATTCCCCGCTTTCCGGTGAGGAACAGATCGAGTAGGCACGACGGATTTCTTGTCCGTCTAGCTTTAGTCTCAAATTAACGTATTGACCGGCAATAAATGAATAATTAGGTTTTAATTCTTCGGGAACGTTAAAAAGTATGGAAACCGCATCTTTGGTTTCGCGTCGTACTTCTTTTATAATTAGTTTTAGGAATGAAGGCATTTGATTATTTTTTTTACAAAAATAGGAAACGGTAGATTAATTGGAGATATTATTTACGGAATATTTTTAGTGGAGCGGTAACTTTTCATTATTTTTAGACACTTACAATAAAACTAAACCATTAAACTATGTTCAAATATTTTATAAATTTAGAGTTGAAAGCTTTTTTCCGATCGGCCAGTGTGGGGAAAAGTATTGGATTAAAAATACTGATGGGTTTTCTGGTTGTCTATTTTCTACTCGTTTTTCTTGTTGTAGGAATAGCGCTCTATCCTTTGCTGGCGAAAAGTTTTCCCGATCAAAAACCATTAGCCATCGTGAATAGTTTTGTGATTTTTTGGCTTGCGTTTGAATTGGTTCTTCGTTTTTTCATGCAAAGTTTACCCGTAATGAACATCAAGCCATTACTAATTTTACCCATAAAAAAGCGGACCGTAATTCATTTTGTTCTGTTGAAAAGTTTGACTTCAATTTACAACATCTTCCCATTATTGGTTATTATCCCTTTTGGGATTTTCAACATCATCGAAGGAAATTACAATCCACTTAATATGGTTGTTTGGATGTTGGCAATGTATATTTTGGTGTTGACAGTGAACTACGCCAATTTCTTGATCAAGAAAAAATTTGCCGAAAATATCAAAGCGTTTCTTCCTTTTGTAGCTTTGGGATTGCTGTTTTTTGGCCTGGACTATTTCGGAGTGTTTAAAATCACTACGCTGTCAGGTACTGTTATGGATGCGTTAGTGCTTCGACCTCTGTTGGTTTTAGTTCCAATGTTGATTTTAGGAGGCCTGTATTTTCTGAATTTCAACTATCTAAAAAGTAATTTTTATCTCGATAATTCTTTGCAATCGAAAGTTGAGGAAGCAAAGACTTCTGATTTGACCTGGACCAAACGCTTTGGGGAAATCGCGCCTTTTTTGCAATTGGATATAAAAATGATTTGGAGGAATAAAAGACCCAAAACCGTGATTTGGATTTCTCTGATCTTTCTCGCTTATGGATTAATGATTTACACCAATCCTCAGTATAAAGATACTCCCGCTTTTTTTGTAGTGGTAGGAATTCTGATGACCGGCGTTTTCATGCTTAATTACGGACAATTTGTTCCCTCTTGGGACAGTAATTATTATGGAATGATGATGTCACAAAATATTCCCATGAAACAATATTTGTCCTCAAAAGCAGGCTTGATGTCAGTATCGGTAGTTGTATTGGCTATTTTAAGCATGCCCTACCTTTATTTTGGATGGAATGTACTGGCCACTAATATTGCTTGTGCTTTGTACAATTTGGGGATAAATATTCCAGTTTTATTATTTGCCGGTTCTTTTAATAAAAAAAGGATCGATCTGGAGAAAAGCCCGTTCATGAATTATCAGGGGACTGGTGCTACGCAATGGCTGGTTGGTTTACCATTAATACTGCTTCCGACCTTAATTTTTTATGGAATCTATAAAGTTTCCAGTTTAGAAATTGCCATAGTGGTTTTAGCGGCATTTGGAATCATTGGATTGGGAATGAGAAATTTGATAATGGATAAAATTGCCGAAGGTTATCGCAAAAGAAAGTACGCCACCATAAACGGATTCAAGCAACAGGAAAATTAGAAATGACAGTTAGTTAGTTGTCACAAAAAATAAAAACACAATGATACAAGTAAACAATCTTTCAAAAAAATACAACGGAACAACGGTTTTAAAAATTGACCATCTTGAAATCCCAAAAGGTCAAAGTTTAGGTTTGGTGGGTAATAACGGAGCTGGAAAAACGACTTTTTTCAGTTTGCTATTGGACCTGATTCAACCTACAACTGGAAACATTACAAACAATGAAATTCAGGTAAACACAAGTGAAGCTTGGAAGCCTTTTACGGCTGCGTTTATTGACGAGAGCTTCCTTATCGGTTATCTGACTCCGGAAGAATATTTTTATTTTATAGGTGATTTGCGCGGTCAGAACAAAGCTGATATTGACGCTTTGTTATTGAAATATGAAGAATTTTTTAATGGAGAAATCCTGAAAAACAAAAAATACCTGCGCGATTTGTCCAAGGGAAACCAGAAGAAAGTGGGTATAATTGCCACATTAATAGGGAATCCCGAAGTAGTGATCTTGGACGAACCATTTGCAAATCTAGATCCCACAACGGTAAACCGATTGAAAAAAGTGATAAAGGAACTTTCGGAAAATCCTGATATAACAATCCTTGTTTCCAGTCATGATTTGCAGCATACGGTTGATGTTTGCGATAGAATTGTAGCCTTAAACAAAGGCGAGCTTGTAAAAGACATCCAGACATCTGGAGGGACGCTAAAGGAGTTAGAAACGTTTTTCGCCGTTTAAATTTCTATATTTCAAAAAGAAACGTATTTTTACCAGTCATTATACTAAAAGTCATTTTTAAAAGTTTAATGATAAAAACGTTAACCATTGAAAATCAACTTATTTAAATATTCAATTGTAGCAGGATTGTTGGTTTTTTTGGTAGCTTGTTCTACTAAGAACAACAGTTTCTTGTCCAGAAATTCCCATGCTTTAAGCACCCAATACAATATTTTATACAACGGTCAAATAGGGCTGGACAAAGGTGTTGGGGGTATCAAATCCGGTAGCAATGATAATTTTTGGAAACGTTTGCCTATCGAAAGAATGCAGTTAAGCGATGAGGTGACTGCGGAAGGGAAAACTAAAAATCAGGATTTTGACTTGGCTGAAACCAAAGCGACAAAGGCCATTCAAAAACATTCCATGAATATTGACGGCACGGAAAGGAACTACCAAATAGATGAAGCCTATTTGTTGCTAGGGAAATCCCGTTATTATGACCAAAGATTTATTCCCGCATTGGACGCTTTCAACTACATTTTGTACAAATACCCCAATAGCAGCAAAATTTATGAAGCCAAAATTTGGCGTGAAAAAACAAATATGCGCTTGGGGAATGATGCGGTGGTAGTTAGCAACATGACTAAACTATTAAAGGATCAAAAACTTAAAAGGCAAGTTCTCGCTGACGCCAACGCGTTGCTAGCTGAATCTTTTTTAAATCTTGAAGAAAAAGACAGTGCAGTGGCCAAATTAAAATTGGCCGAAAAATTCACCAAACGGAACAATGAACGAGCTAGGTATCGATTTATATTGGGCCAACTCTATGAAGAATTAGGCAAGAAAGACAGCGCGTTATACAGCTATGAATCGGTAATAAAGATGAATAGAAAATCCGAAAGGAAATACGTTATTCAATCCCAGATAAGAAAAGCGCAGTTATTTGACTATCAAAAAGGAGATACCACGGCCTTCCTGAAAAACTACAACAAACTGATTGCTGACCGTGAAAACCGGCCATTTCTTGATGTACTATTCTATCAGAAGGGCGTTTTTTATGACAAATACAACAACCAACAGCAGGCTTCAAAATTTTATAATGCCTCACTAAAAAAAGCGACGACGGACGAATATTTAGTTGCTTCAAATTATAGGAATTTAGCGAACATGCATTTTAAAGATGCTAAATACCCTATTGCCGCCAAGTATTATGACAGTACCTTAGTCAAGCTTGACCAAAAAACAAGGGAATACATTCACATTCAGAAAATCAGAAAAGACTTGGATGAAGTTATTCTTTACGAAGCAATAGCGTCAAGAAATGACAGCATCATAAATGTCGTTTCTTTGCCGGAGACCGGAAGGACTTTGTACTTTGAAAACTATATAGAGAAATTAAAGAAAGAAGACGAAGCCAAAAGAATAGCGGAAGAGGAATTAAAAACGAAACAGGAAAACATTGAAAGAAATAGCAAAACGGCAGTCGTAGATCCGGCCAGCTCGCTTCAAGACCAAGGGAATTCGCCTAGAAAATCGGCTCTTTTGCCTCCTTCTATGGCAAGCGAAAACCAGAAGACAAATGTTTTCTACTTTTATAATCCCACAACTGTCGCATATGGGAAAATAGAATTTAAAAAAAATTGGGGAGAACGCAGTCTGAAAGGCAATTGGCGTCAATCTGCGGTTAGTTCAACTGCCATTGCAATTGCAGTTTCAAAAGACACCATTAATTCCACCAACGACTCGCAAGAGGAGACTGTGGCAGAAGCGGACAAAATAATAGAAGAATACACCGTTGATTTCTATTTAAAACAACTGCCAACGAGTCTAACAGCAATTGATAGCATTGCCAAGGAACGCAATACGGCTTACTATCAGCTTGGGGTAATTTACAAAGAAAAATTCAAAGAATACGAATTGGCCACGAACAAACTGGAACAATTATTAAAGAATAATCCGGAAGAAAAGTTGATTCTTCCGGCAATGTATAATTTGTATAAAATATACCAAATCACCGATGCCGTTAAAGCAGAAGCGATGAAAAGCAGCATCAACAACAAGTTTCCCGATTCGCGTTCCGCACAATTGATAAATAACACCATGACGGGCGAAGCCTCATTGGTTGGTACTCCCGAAGGGATTTACAACAAATTATATAAATTGTATACTGAAGAGGAATATGTTGCCGTTTTAGAGCAATCGGATGCGTTGATTAACCAGTTTTCCGGTGATGAAATGGTGTCGAAATTTGAATTGCTGAAGGCCAATACTATTGGGAAATTAAAAGGACTGTCAGCCTATAAAGCAGCATTGCAGTATGTGGCGAACAATTATCCGAATAGTGAAGAAGGCAAATACGCACAGGAAGTTTTGATCAGTCAAGTTCCTGTTCTGGAGCAGATGGATTTCAATGCCAAGGACACTAAAATCTGGAAAATTCTTTATAAAGTGGCAACAAAAGAAGATGAAAGCACAAAAGCAATCGAAGATAAAATCAAGAAATTTATTACAACCGATAACGGTCAAGGTTTGAGATATTCGTATGATATTTATACCGGCGTAGAGAATTTCATTACGATTCATGGATTAAACAGTGAAGCCCACGCTCGAAATATTGCTTCTCAACTGAAAGCAAATAAGGATTATAAAATTGATAATCCTGCGATTGTTATCACTAATGAAAATTATAAAGCAGCCCAAATCAATAAAAATCTCGATGCTTATTTAGCATCAAAAATCGAATAACATGTTTAATAAGAAAGCGAAGCCCTACACTGAACTTTTAGGAAAAACCAATAGAATAGTTGAAGGAACCATTATCAAGGGGGATATTATCTCTAAAGCTGACTTCAGGCTTGACGGGGAATTAATAGGTAATTTTGAATCCACCGGAAAACTGGTCATAGGCCCGGCCGGAAGCGTTACCGGTGATATCATCTGCAATAATGCGGATATCGAAGGAAAATTTAATGGGAATATACAAGTTACCGAGGTCCTTAACGTGAAATCTAAAGCGAGTATTAATGGCGAGGTGACGGTTGGGAAATTGTCGGTAGAACCGGGTGCTGATTTTAGCGCTTCTTGTGTGATGAAGATTAATGTAAAAAACCTCTACATAACGGATGGACGAGAAACCGAACAAAAAAAAACAAGCTAGTAAATGGCTTGCCCTCATTAATATCCCAATCCAAATGGGGGTGATCATCTTCGTATTTTCTTATGCAGGAAACTGGCTTGACGAAAATCACCCTAACCCCAAAGTGTATTACAATAAAATACTTGTAATGATAGGAGTGGGTCTGGCCTTGTATAATGTCATACGGCAAGTGAACGAAATCAACAAGTCACAATAATTTGTTCAAAAAAAGTGTGACAGCGATCAATGCCATCCTTCATTTGCGATAACTTAAATTTAACACAACTTTGCGTCTTAGAGCCTTTGTGACCAAAACCTCCCCAATGAATTTAAAAAATTACAGGCCGATTCTAAGGTTGCTACTAGTGGCAGGAATTACTTATTTGATTCACAAATCTTTTTTTTACTTGTTGGAAATGAAGGAGGACACTTTCTTTTATTCAATGGAAACCCTGTACCTTTTGTTTTTGGGAATGTCCATTGTGGTTTTTACAATCGTACTAAAAGTAAAGCAAAGAAGTTTCGATAATGTAGGAATGTCTTTTCTTTTAGCGACAACTGTCAAAATGGTTTTTTGTTATTTAATATTAAAGCCTATCTTGCGGATTAATACTCATGATAATTCGATAGAGAAAGTTAATTTTTTTGTGATATTCGTTTTGTTTTTAACAATTGAAACCGTTTTAACGATAAGAATATTAAATAAAAAGCAATAAATCTCAAATGACAATGAAGGATTGGAAAAAATAAGATTTTTTATTCTTTTGAATATTAATAAAAAATGTACATTTGCACCAAATTTCAGAAACGTAAAAAATTAAGATATTTAATAGTTATGGTGATTTCAAACAGGCCACTTAGATTTATAATAGCGACTTTTATAGCGTGTCTTCCTTTAATGAGTTTTGCAAATCCAGACGTAGATTCTGTAAAAGTGCATAACGAAATGGCCCAAGAGGCGACGGAACAATCACATGAAGGAGCTCATGCCGAACCGACAGATGTAAAATCTAAAATCAAAGCATTTATAGGTCATCACGTACTTGATTCTCATGATTTTACTTTTTTCTCTGATGAAGTGGAAGGAAAGCATTACGGTTTTTCTTTGCCTGTAATCCTTTGGGATAACGGACTTCAGGTTTTCTCTTCTGCCAGATTTGAGCACGGAGAAGCGGTTGCCGAGTCAAACGGTAATTTCTACAAAATAAATCACCACGACGGTAAGATTTATAAAGTGGATTCTGCCGATGGTAAAATTATTGAAAACGAAGAAACTGGTTTTCCAACCAATGTTCGTCCAATTGACTTTTCAATCACAAAAAC
The DNA here is from genome assembly GCF_036515215.1 of Flavobacterium sp. Classification (GTDB taxonomy): domain Bacteria; phylum Bacteroidota; class Bacteroidia; order Flavobacteriales; family Flavobacteriaceae; genus Flavobacterium. The sequence goes on along the minus strand of NZ_DATBVQ010000145.1, from coordinate 6,659 downwards.
GGTATTGTCCATAATGATAGCATCATTGCTAATGTTCTTGTTGTTCGCAGGTTTGGCAAAATCATATTCTAAAAACAAAGGAATTGCCTCAGGTCCGGGTAGAATATTCGAACCGATCGTATTGTACATTCGCGACGAGATTGCTATCCCTAACATTGGAGAAAAGCATTATAAGAAATACATGAGTTATTTGTTGACAATCTTTTTCTTCGTATTGTTCTTAAATATATTTGGTTTAATGCCATTCGGAATAAACGTAACAGGAAACTTGACAATTACATTTGCATTAGCAATAATGACATTTTTAATTACAAACTTGACCGCCAACAAAAATTACTGGGGACACATTTTCTGGATGCCAGGTGTTCCAAAAGTAATGCGTATCGTTTTAGCGCCTATCGAGTTGTTAGGGATTTTTATTAAACCGTTTTCATTGATGATTCGTTTGTATGCAAACATTTTTGCAGGACATATCGTTTTGATGAGTATTATTGGTTTAATGTTTATTTTCAAAAGCTGGTTGGGAAGCAGTTTATCTTTCGGATTGTCATTTGTACTTTCGATACTTGAGATATTAGTAGCTTTTTTACAAGCATATATTTTCACCATGTTATCTGCGTTGTACTTCGGTTCAGCTGTAGAGGAACATCATCATGAGGAAGCTCATTAATAAACTGAATGTTTAATTTTTAATATATATATTATGCAAATTCCAACTATTGTAGGAGCAGGGTTAATTGTTATCGGAGCAGGTTTAGGTATTGGTAGAATTGGTGGTTCAGCAATGGACGCTATTGCTCGTCAACCAGAAGCTTCAGGAAAAATCCAAACAGCTATGCTTATCGCAGCTGCATTGATTGAAGGTATTGGTTTTGCTGCGTTGTTCGCATCATAATTAAAACTTAAAAACAATAGTTGCAACGGTTGGTTGCGACTATTGTTTTATCATTAAATTAAAATATTTTTATAAACATATATTATGGATAAGTTAATACATCAGTTTGAGTTAGGTTTGTTCTTTTGGCAAGTATTGTTATTTGTTGGATTGATATTCTTATTGAAAAAATTTGCTTGGAAACCAATTCTTGATGCGGTTAATGATAGAGAAGAGGGAATAAAAAATGCATTGCTTTCTGCTGAAAACGCTAGAAAAGAAATGCAAAACCTTCAAGCTGACAATCAACGTATATTGCAAGAAGCAAGAATGGAACGTGATAACATGCTAAAAGATGCACGTGAAATTAAAGAAAAAATGATTGCTGATTCAAAAACTGAAGCGCAAGCACAAGGTCTTCAAATGATCGAGCAAGCAAAAGCAGCTATTGAAAGCGAAAAAAATGCAGCTATGGCTGAATTGAAACTACAAGTTTCTACTTTGTCATTAAGTATTGCAGAAAAATTATTGAAAGACGAATTATCTAATAAAGAAGCTCAAACTAAATTAGTTGAGAAAATGTTAGGTGACGTAAAGCTAAACTAATATTATGGCAAGTACAAGAGCAGCAATTCGTTACGCAAAAGCAATTCTGGAGATCGCAGAATCTAAAGGAGTGGCTGTAGCAGTTAGTGAGGATATGAATTCTATAGCTTCCACTATAAATGGAAACCTAGAATTGAGCACTTTCATTCAAAACCCAACCTTAAAAGTTGAAGTTAAAGAAAATGCCTTATTGGAAGTTTTTGCAAATACCAATAGCGTAACTAAAATGTTATTTCATTTGTTATTTGAAAACAAAAGATTTGAAATTCTGGAAGCGATTGCATTAGAGTACAATAATTTATTTGATGAGATGAATGGTGTTGAAGTAGCGAAAGTTACTACCGCTATTCCAATGGATGCAGCGTTAGAGGCTAAGGTTTTAGCTAAAATCGCCACATTGTCAGATAAAAAAATCACGATAGAAAATATTGTAGATGCTTCAATCATTGGAGGGTTTATATTGAGAATAGGCGACAAGCAATACAATGCTTCAATTGCCAACAGATTACAAGTATTAAAGAGAGAGTTAAGTAATTAGTTTTATTACACATTTAAGTGTCTAAATTATAAATTAAGATGGCGGAAATCAAACCTGCTGAAATTTCAGCAATATTAAGAAAGCAAGTAGAAGGTTTTGAATCTGGCGCAACGCTAGAGGAAGTAGGAACCGTACTTCAAGTTGGAGATGGTATTGCTCGTGTTTACGGGCTTTCTAATGTTCAATACGGTGAGTTAGTAGAATTTGACAATGGCTTAGAGGCTATTGTATTGAATCTTGAAGAAGACAATGTTGGTGTGGTACTTTTAGGACCATCAACAGGAATCAAAGAAGGTTCTACTGCAAAAAGAACACAACGTATCGCTTCTCTTAAAGTTGGAGAACAAATGGTAGGACGTGTAGTTAACACTCTTGGTTTTCCTATCGATGGAAAAGGACCAATTGGTGGAGACTTATACGAAATGCCTTTGGAAAGAAAAGCTCCTGGAGTTATCTTCCGTCAACCAGTTACTGAGCCGTTACAAACAGGAATAAAAGCAGTAGATGCTATGATTCCAGTTGGTCGTGGACAACGTGAGTTGGTTATTGGTGACCGTCAAACAGGTAAATCAACTGTTTGTATTGACACTATCTTAAATCAAAAAGAATTTTACGATGCAGGAAAACCTGTATTTTGTATATATGTTGCAATTGGACAAAAAGCGTCAACTGTAGCGGGAATCGCAAAAATGTTAGAAGAAAAAGGCGCAATGGCATATACCATTATCGTTGCAGCTAACGCTTCTGACCCAGCTCCGATGCAAGTTTATGCTCCTTTCGCAGGTGCTGCAATAGGAGAATATTTCAGAGATTCAGGTCGTCCGGCTTTGATCGTTTATGATGATTTATCTAAACAAGCTGTAGCTTACCGTGAGGTTTCTCTTTTATTAAGAAGACCACCGGGACGTGAGGCATATCCTGGAGATGTATTTTACTTACACAGTCGTTTATTAGAGCGTGCTTGTAAAGTAATTGCTGATGATGGAATTGCTAAAAACATGAACGATTTACCGGATTCATTGAAACCGATCGTTAAAGGTGGTGGTTCATTAACTGCTTTACCTATTATCGAAACTCAAGCTGGTGACGTTTCTGCATATATCCCAACTAACGTAATTTCGATTACAGACGGGCAGATTTTCCTTGATGGAGATTTGTTTAACTCAGGAGTTCGTCCAGCAATTAACGTCGGTATCTCGGTATCTCGTGTTGGAGGTAATGCACAAATTAAATCAATGAAAAAAGTAGCAGGTACTTTGAAACTAGATCAAGCACAATTCCGTGAATTGGAAGCGTTTGCTAAATTTGGTTCTGATTTGGACGCGGTTACTTTAAACGTGATTGAAAAAGGAAGAAGAAACGTTGAGATCTTGAAACAAGGTTTGAACGATCCTTATACAGTTGAAGACCAAGTTGCGATTATCTATGCTGGTTCAAAAAATCTATTGAGAAATGTTCCTGTGAACAAAGTGAAAGAATTTGAGAAAGATTTCTTAGAATTCTTGAACAACAAACACAGAGCAACTTTAGACGCTTTGAAAGCAGGTAAGCTAACAGACGAAATTACTGATGTAATCCAAACTGTTGCAAAAGAAATTTCAGCAAAATATAACTAATTAGGTTTCTAGGTTTTAGGTGTTAGGTTATAGATATTTGATAACCCAACACCTAAAACCCAATAACCTTATACCCATAATAAAATGGCAAATTTAAAGGAAATCCGTAATAGAATTACTTCCGTTTCATCTACGATGCAAATCACATCAGCGATGAAAATGGTTTCTGCAGCAAAGCTAAAGAAAGCACAAGATGCAATTACAGCAATGCGCCCTTATGCCGAAAAATTGACGGAATTGTTACAAAACCTTTCTGCGACACTTGAAGGTGATGCAGGTGGTGAATTCACGACACAACGTGAAATCAAAAAAGTTTTAGTTGTTGCTATTACCTCTAACAGAGGATTATGTGGCGCTTTTAATTCAAACGTAATCAAGGAAGCTAAAAAGCGTTCAGAGTTTTATACTGGAGTACAAGTTGATATTTTTGCTATCGGAAAAAAAGGGAACGATGTATTGGCTAAAACAAATTCAGTTGTTGACAATCAAAGTGCCGTTTTTGAAGATTTGACTTTTGACAATGTAGCTGCAATTGCAGATACGCTGACTCAAAAATTTGTTACCGGTGAATATGATAAAATCGAATTGATTTACAATCAGTTTAAAAATGCTGCGACTCAAATTGTTCAAGTAGAGCAGTTTTTGCCTTTAGCACCATTAAAATCTGATTTGACTGTTTCACCAGGTGATTATATCTTTGAACCTTCAAAAGAGGAAATTGTGTTGACTTTGATTCCAAAATCATTGAAAATGCAGCTTTACAAGGGGATTCGTGATTCATTCGCTTCTGAACATGGCGCTCGTATGACTGCTATGCACAAAGCTACGGATAACGCCACCGAATTGAGAGACCAATTGAAATTGACTTACAACAAAGCGCGTCAGGCATCTATTACTAACGAAATCTTGGAGATCGTTGGTGGAGCTGAGGCTTTGAATGGATAAAATAAATTTTATTTCAGCGATATATTTAAGAGCCACGATATGCGTGGCTCTTTTTTTTGATTAATTTTGATTTTTAATTTAAGGAGATACAGAAATGCAATTGGACATAAAGGAACTGACCACAATAGAAGAAATGCTTACCAATATCGAAGTGATGCGTTTTTTATATCCCGCATTTACTGTCGAAAAGTATGAGGGATACCTTAAGGAAATGATCCCTCATAATTACAAGCAAGTAGCGATTTTTGAAAATGAACTCTGTGTTGCCGTTACCGGATTTTGGACAGGGTTTAAACTTTGGTCCGGGAAATATATCGAAATTGACAATTTTATTGTTCATCCTGAGCACCGTTCCAAAGGCTTGGGCAAGATGCTGACGGATTACGTTGATGCCAAAGCAAAAGAGGAAGGCTGCACGATGATAGTACTCGATGCTTTCACTGGAAACTTTACGGCACACCGTTTTTATTATAACCAAGGATATGTACCCAAAGGCTTTCATTTTTTAAAAATATTGAATGAAGAGGGTCTGTCTTAAATCACTTTTTAATGGAGATTTTAAAAAAAATAATTTTAATGGTGTTAAGTGTTCTATGTTTCACTTTTTGCGCCTCTAATCACGAAATGCAGATGAATTTCCCGCAGGAAATAACAAAGGCTTATTATGAGACTTTGGCTGAAAATGCCGAAAAAAATGCGGTAATGGTCAATTTTTACATTGAGTTTAAAGAGCCGCTTTCCGATGAAATTCTTTTGCAAAAAGTGTATTTCAGAAACCATGAGGCACTAATCGAGAAAATATCCGAGAAGAAATACGTTGCCCATTTTCCCCAAACGGCGGCAGTTCAGGATTTCATTTTAGATAGCGACAGCAAAAAGGAATATGGAAACAAAGCGCCAGTAATTGTCAAACCAAAATTCAAATTAAATAAAGACGAAGCCTTGCTGGAATACAGGAGGAACAACGAAACTATTTTTTTTAAACTCAAAGGGATTAAGGAAAAGGAATGAATCCCAATCCATCAACGATTAAACGAAAGAATTGGTTATTTTTGTTTTTTAAATAGTAATTAGACACAACATTTTGGGATTATATAAAAATCTTTTTAAACAAACAGTCATCTACGGGCTCGCCACTGTTTTGCCGAGAATGTTCAGCTTTTTGCTCGTACCGCTATATACTGACTTGCTCCCCAAAGAGGAATACGGCAAGTTGTCCGTTATTTTTGCCTTGATGATATTTTTCAATGTTATTTTGGCCTACGGAATGGAAACGGCCTTTTTTAGGTTTTTTAGCAAGGAATCCGATAAAAATACGGTTGTCGAAACCTCGATGGTTTCAATATTTTGGACCACGATTTTATTTTTGTTCATCGCCCTATTATTTCGAAATTATTTGTCCGAATGGTCGGGAATTGATTCCCAATACATCGGTTATACCATTTGGATTCTGGCATTGGATGCCCTAGTCATCATCCCTTTTTCAAAATTAAGGGCCTACCAGAAACCTATGGTGTATGCCATCATAAAAATCGGTAATGTACTCGTCAATCTTATTTTAAGCGTTCTTTTTTTACTTTATATTCCTCAGCTGATCGAAGCAAATCCAAATGGTTTACTGAGTTCCCTGTACGTAGAAAATTTCCAAATAGGATATATATTTTTGGCCAACATAATTGCCAGTCTGTTGACCTTTGTAGTTCTATCGCCTGATTACGTCTACTTGAAATGGAAATTCGACTTCGATTTATGGAAACGAATGATGTCGTACGGACTACCAATATTGGTTGCCGGAATCGCATTCGCCATCAACGAACAATTTGACAAAATTCTTCTTGCAAAACTGTTGCCTTCAAACATTGCCGATTCTGAAGTAGGGGTCTATTCCGCCTGCTACAAACTGGGATTGTTCATGGTTTTGTACAGGACCGCATATACTTTGGGGATTGAGCCATTCTTCTTTAGCCATTCTTCCGACAAAAATGCGCCGCAAACCTATGCCACAGTGACCAAATATTTTGTCATCTTCGGGTCTTTCATATTATTGTCGGTAATCGTTTTTGCCGATTTGTTCAAACTC
>NZ_DATBVQ010000144.1:0-17594 GCF_036515215.1 Flavobacterium sp. | reverse complement strand
TGGGCATCATTTCCGGGAAGGGCGACTAAAGGTTTTGCGGACGCGATGCTCGCCAAGTTGTATTTATATCAAGGAGAGAATGCCCTTTCTTTGGCAAAAAGCCAAGAAGTTATTGATTCGGGAGTGTATAATTTGGAACCATCATTTAGAAAATTATTCTCCCTTGAAGGTAATAATTCAATAGAATCAATTTTTGAAGTTCAACAATTGGTAACCGTTTCTGGTCAAAATTTCTCAAACATTTATTTCGTTTCCCAAGGAGTGAGAGGTTCAGGAGTTTGGGATTTAGGTTGGGGCTTTAACGTACCTACACCTGCATTAGTAGATGCTTTTGAGAGCGGTGATCCCCGAAAAGGCGAAACCATATTGACCTCCGGTGAAGATGACGGTGGTTACGGAAGCGGAGCTTTACCATCATCGCCACCGTTAGATCAGTTGTACTGGAATAAAAAAGCATACACAGAAGCAAGCGTAAGATTAAAATTTGGTCAAAAACAAAACAACTGGGAAAACATCAAAATAATTAGATTTGCCGATGTGCTCTTAATGGCGGCAGAAGCAACCGTTAAAACTGGTGGTGATGCAACAGAATACCTAGAAAGAGTGCGAGTTAGAGCACGAGGAGGATCAGTTACCGTGCTTCCTAAGATAACCAACCCAACATTAGAAAATATTAAGCAGGAACGAAGAGTAGAATTCGGAATGGAAAACGAACGTTTTTATGACTTGGTTCGTTGGGGTGATGCTCCATCAGTTTTAGGGGGATTCGGTTACCAGGCGAAAAATGCTTTGTATCCGATACCACAAACTGCAATCGACCAATCGCAAGGGGTTTTAATTCAAAATCCAAATTATTAAAACGACTTAATTTAATAAAAAATATATAAGATGAAAATTAATAAATCAATATTGAAAAAGGCTTTTGGAATAGCTCTTATTTCTTTGGCTTTCATGGGCTGTCAGGAGATGGACAGGCCTGCGCTTGGAGATTACCCAGTTGACGCCAATGCAGTTGGCGGCCCGCTGAAGTTTTATGTTGCTTTTGATGGAACGACTGACAATCCCTTAATGAACGCAGTTGACAGCGTTCGTGCAAATTTCCCTAGTGACAATCCTTTCAAAGCTATTGAAGGTATAAACGGGAAAGGGGTCGAAGGTGTTGCGGATAAATTTATTGCATATGCAAAACCGAACGATTGGGCAATAAGCGCTAAAAGTTTTACGGTTTCAGTATGGGAAAAGCACAATGGGCAAACAAAAAACGGAACTAATCCAGGTGCTGAAGAGATTTTTAGTATCCCTTCATCTAATGGCCATTGGTCAAGTGCTACAATGTTTCTTTTGTTTGACGCAGCACCAACTACAACTGGAGCAGCAGTTAAATTCGTCATCGCAGATACGAAGGGGGATACATTCTTAACGTGGGAAGGAAATAATTCAATAGAGGGGTTATTAGATAATGCCTGGCATCACCTTGCTTTTGTGTATGATGAAACAACTTCGGGTTTAACATTGTACGTCGATGGGGCTGTAGTTAGCACTAAAACATGGACTGGACATGGAGCTATTGACATTGAGGATTCAAAGATAACTGGATTTAGAATAGGAAATGGTCCCCAATCGCAGAATGAAAATGGAGATAACTGGCTATCTTCCTATTGGAAGGGTGGTTTAGACCAATTCAGAATGTACTCAACTGCTTTAACTGCTGCTGAAGTCTCAACTTTATATACTAAAAAGAAATAAATATGAAGAAACTTGCCAAAGCAAAGGCTTTGGCAAGTTTCTTCAAAAGATTAAAACATGACTTTACTTAAATATATTCCTTTTATTTTATTAGTTTTTGGAATGAGTTGTTGTAGTGATAAGACTGTAAATGTACCCCCAGCAACTCCAGAAATTCCGATAACTCCTCTTACAGACGAGGAAGCCATGGATTTGGTTCAAAAAGATGCCATCAAGTATTTTTGGGATTATGCAGAGCCGAATTCTAAATTGGCAAGAGAACGTTACCTTACTAACGACCCTGGTTTTGAAGCCAACAAAATAACCACTGGAGGTTCAGGTTTTGGGCTAATGTCGTTGATTGTTGGAATAGAAAGAGGATTTATTCCAAGAGCTGAAGCCGTTACCCGAATGACTGCAGCAATGGATTTTCTTGAAAAAGCGGATCGTTTTCACGGTGCATGGGCCCACTGGATGGATGGGAACAGCGGACGTGCTATTTCTTTTGGCAATAAAGATGATGGCGGTGACATAGTGGAAACAGCATTCTTATGTCAAGGCCTGATTGCGGTGAGAGAGTATTTCAAAAATGGAACCACTCAAGAAAAAGAATTGGCTGCCAAAGCTGATAATTTATGGAAAACAGTGGAGTGGAGTTGGTATACCAATGGCGAAAACGCCATGTATTGGCACTGGTCTCCTACATACGAATGGGAGATGAAATTCAAACTAGAAGGATACAATGAATGTTTGATTGCCTATGTTATGGGAGCCGCCTCCCCAACTTTTCCCATTTCAGCCGCAGCCTACCATGAAGGTTGGACGCGAGACGGGACTATTGGAACAGGAAAAACACAATATGGTATCCCTTTGGTATTTAAATACAATACGGTCAGCGGAAATGCAGGACCTTTGTTTTGGGCGCACTATTCTTATATGGGATTAGATCCTTCACAATTAACCGATAAATATGCAAATTATTGGGAATTAACCCAGAATCACGCCAAAATTATTAATAAATATTGCATTGATAATCCAAAACAGTGGAAAGGCTATTCTGAAAAATGTTGGGGTCTCACGGCGAGTTATTCGCGAAACGGTGATGGATCAACCGGATATTCAGCTCACGATACTGACAATGATGTAGGTGTAATTACTCCAACGGCGGCTTTATCCTCTTTTCCTTATACTCCAGTAGAGTCTATGAAATTTCTTCGTTATCTGTATGATGAAAACAAATCGCTTTACGTAGGAATCGCTGGTCCTTATGATGCTTTTTCACCGCATTACAATTGGGTGACGCCACGTTACTTGGCAATTGACCAGGGAACAATCGCGCCAATGATCGAAAATTATCGTACGGGTCTATTGTGGAATTTATTTATGAATGCTCCGGAGATAAAATCGGGCTTGGTAAAATTGGGCTTTCATTCAGGAAAATATAATTTTTAAAAAGCATGAAATATATAATTTCGGTGCTGGCATTTTTACTCTCAACAGCTTCCTTTTCCCAATCTGTTGTTAATGGGAAAATGGAAACGAAGATTGTCGAAAAGCATGAATTGGGTTATGCCTTGCAAATTCCCCTGAATACCAAGGAAAAAAAACCATTGATGATTTTTCTTCACGGTTCTGGTGAAAAAGGCAATGATATTGAAAAAGTAAAGATCCATGGCCCATTCAAATATTTGAAAACGCATAAGTTGGATGCCTATGTTCTTGCACCGCAATGCCCGGATAATGAATATTGGGACTCGGAGGTGTTATATCGTTTGATTTTAAAAATCCAAAAAGAGAATAATATCGATGACAATAGAATTTATCTAACCGGGCTAAGCATGGGTGGCTGGGGCGCTTGGAATTTGGCTTTCGCGCATCCTGAAATGTTTGCCGCAATGGTTCCCATTGCCGGCTTTGTGGATAGGGTTCCAATGATTGAAGACTGTAAAATAGCAACAATTCCTATTCGGATTTTTCACGGGTTACTGGATGATGTGGTCAATGTGGATTATTCGATAGCGATTTACAAAAAATTGAAGGCATGCCGTGCTGATATTGAACTGACCATTTTTGATGATGCGGGGCACGATAGCTGGTCAAGGGTATATGACAATCAAGCGATTTACGACTGGATGTTTAAACAAAAAAAACAATAAAAAATGAAAATTAAACTAATTATACTACTCGTAGGTTTTTCACTTTTTGGCTACAGCCAAAAAAAGGGGGCTAAAAAAACGGTTAAAATTAAACCCAAAGCGGAATTTGTAGCCGAATTAATGGCGAAAATGACCGTTGACGAAAAGATAGGCCAATTAAATTTGCCCACATCTGGAGATATAACGACGGGAGCTGCCAATAGTTCTAATGTAGCTAAAAATATTGAAGAAGGTAAAGTTGGGGGCTTATTCAATATAAAATCAGTTAAAAAAATCAAAGAAGTACAAAAGGTCGCTGTTGAAAAAAGCCGATTGAAGATTCCTTTGCTTTTTGGAATGGATGTAATCCATGGCTATGAAACTACGTTTCCGATTCCTCTTGGATTATCAAGTACTTGGGATATGGAATTGATAAAAAGGACCGCCCAAATTGCGGCTAAAGAGGCGAGTGCTGACGGAATCAACTGGACTTTTTCTCCAATGGTAGATGTTTCTCGCGATCCGCGCTGGGGTAGGGTTTCGGAAGGTTCGGGTGAGGATCCATTTTTGGGAAGTCAAATAGCCAAAGCAATGGTGCAAGGTTATCAGGGTGATGATCTTTCAAAAAACAATACGATTTTGTCCTGCGTTAAACATTTTGCTTTGTATGGCGCGCCAGAAGCGGGACGCGATTACAATACCGTTGATATGAGCAGAATAAGAATGTATAATGATTATTTCCCACCATACAAAGCAGCAGTTGATGCTGGTGTTGGATCGGCAATGGCATCGTTTAATGAAATAGACGGGATTCCTGCAACGGGAAATAAATGGTTGATGACCGATGTTTTGAGAGATAAATGGGGTTTTAAGGGATTTGTTGTCACGGATTATACCGGTATCAATGAAATGGTGGATCATGGAATGGGTGATTTGCAAACGGTATCCGCTTTGGCATTAAATGCCGGAATTGACATGGATATGGTTGGCGAAGGTTTCCTTACAACATTGAAAAAATCATTGGATGAAAATAAAGTGAGCATGGAGCAAATTGATCGTGCCGTGCGACTTATTTTGAATGCCAAATATGACTTGGGCTTGTTCCAAGATCCTTATAAATATTGTGATGAAACGAGATCCAAGACAGAAATTTTCACAAAAGATTCGAGGGAAGAAGCTAGAAATATTGCGGCTCAATCGCTGGTTTTACTAAAAAATCAAAATCAGCTACTTCCCCTGAAGAAATCCGGAACAGTCGCACTGATAGGACCTTTGGCTGATGCCAAAGAAAACATGGCAGGTACTTGGAGCGTAGCCGCTAACAATGACGCTTCAGTTTCATTGCTTGCGGGAATCAAGGGTTTTGTGGGTAATTCAGCGAAAGTGCTTTACGCGAAAGGGAGTAATTTGGATTACGATGCAGCTTTTGAAGAAAAAGCGACTATGTTTGGCAAAACCTTACACCGAGACAATAGAACAAGCGAAGAGTTACTGGCCGAAGCTTTGAAAATAGCGAACCAATCAGATGTAATTATTGCCGCAATTGGTGAATCTGCAGAGTTGAGCGGAGAAAGCAGTAGCAGGACTAATTTATCGATTCCACAAGCTCAAAAAGATTTATTGAAGGAATTGCTAAAGACTGGAAAACCTGTCATATTAGTTCTATTCACTGGCCGCCCATTAGTTTTAGTTGAAGAAAACGAAACTGTTCCGGCAATTTTGAACACCTGGTTTGCAGGTAGCGAAGCGGGTAACGCTATTGCTGATGTCTTGTTTGGGAAGGTCAATCCTTCTGGGAAACTGACCGCTACTTTCCCAAGAAGTGTGGGGCAAGTGCCTATTTATTACAACCATAAAAATACAGGAAGGCCACTTGGAAATAAAGAAGGAAAGTTCGAGAAATTTAAATCTAATTATATTGACGAAAGAAATGAGCCTCTTTATCCATTTGGTTATGGGCTGAGCTATACCTCATTTGATTATTCGACTGCAAAAATCTCATCGGATAAAATGAATTTTAACGAAAAAATTACGGTCACTGTTAATCTTACAAATACTGGGAGTTTTGATGGCAAGGAAGTGGTTCAATTGTACACCAGAGATTTGGTGGGATCTGTTACGCGTCCGGTGAAAGAACTAAAGGGGTTTCAAAAAATATTCCTTAAAAAAGGAGAAACAAAAACAGTGATTTTTGAAATTTCTGCGGAGGATTTGAAATTCTATAATTCAGAATTGCAACATATTGCAGAGGCAGGAAAGTTCGAAGTTTTTGTTGGAGGAGATTCTGACACAGAAAATAAAGTTAGTTTTGAGTTGATTAAATAACTTGGTTTGTTTATTTAGTGATTGCCCTTCGGTAATTATACCGAAGGGTTTTTAAAGCCATTTCTAAAAAAAAAACTATGGTATATTCTTTTGAAGGTAATAATGTATACTTTCCCTATGGGATATGGATTTCTATAGTTGTTAAGTGCTTTTATTCTTAAACGCTCAAATTATAGTTTTTTGTTTTCCAAAATTCTAGCGTAACATTATAAGCTCCATCCAATACTTTTTATTATTTAGCTATGCCCGCAAATTTTTTCTTTCGAAAAAAGTTATAAAGCTGTTATTAAATGTTTGTTCGGTTCTCACTTCAGCGCAATTGACTTATTCCCAATCAAGAGTAGAAAGGACGGATTTTTTTTCTGAAAATTTATTGTCTAAAATGACTTAAAATATTTTTGACAGTCGAAATACTCGATGATTTCACATTATAATAGTTGTTATGTGCTTGTCGTTAAATATATGAACTACTGTTTTTTAATGGAAAAAATAGAAATACTATGGAAGTCAGAAAAATCAAAAAAATGAAAAACCTTTATTTATTACCATTGTTGTTAGTAGCGTTTAGCTGTCAAATCGGCATCGCACAATCGAAATCCAACAGTAAAGGAAAAACCGATTGGTTCGACCCCGATAAAGCTGCCTCAACGTATTGCAACCCGATCAATATTGGCTACAATTATGTTGTCGAAAATCACAATGGAATCCCTGTTTCCCGCCGTTCGGCTGCCGATCCGGTAATTACCACCTATAAAGGCGACTATTATCTGTTCGCAACCAATCAAGCAGGATTCTTTTGGAGCAAGGATATGTCAGACTGGAAATTTGTTTACGGCAGTTTTCAGCGACTTCCCAGCGACGATGACCAATGCGCTCCGGCCGCTTGGGTGGTAAACGACACCCTTTTTTATGTAGGTTCAACTTGGAAACAAGACCATCCGGTTTGGAAGACCGCCAATCCTAAATCAGGTCGATGGACCCGACATGTAGAAACAGCCATGTTGCCTACTTGGGACCCAGCCATTTTTCAGGATGACGATAAAAAAGTGTACATGTACTATGGTTCAAGTGGAAAATTGCCTCTTCTTGGCGTAGAAGTGGATTACAAAACATGGTTGCCGAAAGGGAATCAGGCCGATTACGCAAAACTGTACGCATCAACCGAAGTGGAAGATATTCAGCGCCCTTATGGCGAAATAAAGGCAGTCGTCAATTTAGACCCGGCAATGCACGGCTGGGAGCGTTTCGGACCTAATAATGATATGGAACCAGCACCTTGGGGCAATTTTATTGAGGGAGCCTGGATGACCAAGCACAATGGAAAATACTATATGCAGTATGGTGCCCCAGGCACCGAGTTTAAAGGCTATGCCAACGGTGTTCATGTGGGCGACAGTCCGCTGGGTCCATTTACTTATCAAAAGCATAATCCAATGTCCTATAAGCCGGGTGGTTTTGTGTTAGGGGCTGGACATGGAAACACTCTTGCGGATAACTACGGCAACTATTGGAACACAGGAACTTGCAAGATTTCGGTGAAAGACCGCTTCGAAAGACGCATCGATATGTTTCCTGCCGGATTTGATAAAGACGACATCATGTATTCGATTACCTCTTATGGAGATTATCCAACGCTTCTTCCAACTCAGCAACGCGATCAGACGAAGGGAGCTTTCTCAGGATGGATGTTGCTTTCGTACAAAAAAAAGGCAATAGCATCTTCCTCGGATGAGTGTGCAGAGGTGCAAACGCACAGAGTTGATACCGGCGGTAAAAAAGTATTTGAGAGAATCTGTTATGATCCCGTGAACTTAACCGACGAGAACATCCAATCGTATTGGTCAGCAAAAACCAGCAAAGCAGGCGAATGGCTGCAGCTTGACTTGGGCAGAATAATGCAGGTAAATGCCTTGCAAATCAACTATGCTGATCACAAAGCTACCCAATACAACAAAGCGATGGACATTTACTACCAATATCAAATCTTCATGTCAGATGATTCCCAAAACTGGACTCTGGTGGTCGATAAATCTAAAAATGATAAAGACGTTCCCCACGATTATGTAGAATTGTCAAAACCGATTAAAGCCCGTTACCTAAAAATGGTAAATATTCACAATGCGTCGGGTTTATTCGCCGTTTCTGATTTCCGTGTTTTTGGGAACGGACTTGGCGAAAAACCAAAATCGGTTACCGGATTTAAAGTCGAAAGAAACCCATTAGATACCCGAAATGCGATGATATATTGGAATAAGCAAGCGGATGCGATTGGTTATAACATTTACTATGGGATTGCTCCAGACAAATTATACAACAGCATCATGGTTTACGATGGGGATTCTTATGATTTCAGGGGCTTGGATAAGGACACGGACTATTATTTTGCCATTGAAGCCTTTAGTGAAAATGGAAAATCAGAAGTAACGGAAAAGGTAAATGTCCATTAAAAACAAATAGTTAAGATGAAAAAAATTGTACTGATTCCTTTATTGGCTTTATTTACATTTTGTACCAGCTACAAAAATAATTCAGTCGATGTTTACGTAAACCAAAACAGTGGTATTGCAAAAACAGCCTGGTTCGATGCTGATGTCCCTCAAAATACCTACTGCAACCCTGTGAATATAGGTTACGCCTATGGCGTTGAAAATCACAATGGCATTGCCGAATCCCGCCGTTCGAGTGCGGATCCAGTTATCCTAACTTATAAAGGGGACTATTACTTGTTTGCAACAAATCAGGCAGGATTTTTTTGGAGCAAGGACATGGCTAATTGGAACTTTGTTTACGGAAGTTTCCAACGTCAGCCGCACAGCAGCGACATTTGTTGTCCTTCGGCTTTGGTTATGAATGATACTTTGTTTCTTATCGGACCGGATAAGTATATGCCCATTTGGAAAACCGCCAATCCAAAAGAAGGGCGCTGGACTCGACATGTGGACAGCATTATCCATCCCGCGGGAGATCCCGCTATTTTTCAGGACGATGACAAAAGGCTGTACGGATATTATGGGACTAGCGGACAAAACCCATTGGTGGCTTGCGAGTTGGATTATAAAACTTGGCAGCCTATCAAATCGAAAGATTACGTGCCGCAGCCGGTTTCACAATACACCAATCAGGAAGAAGCTGTTGATTTAAATAAAAGGGGTGTAAAGGAAGTTCTATGGATTCGCCCTAAGGAACATGGTTGGGAACGATTTGGGCCGAATAATGACATGGAGCCTGCTCCCTGGGGCAATTTCATAGAGGGAGCCTGGATGAATAAGCATGACGGCAAATATTATCTGCAATATGCCGCACCGGGAACGGAATTTAAAGGCTATGCAAATGGGGTTTATGTTTCGGACAAGCCACTTGGTCCGTTCAGCTATCAGAAACACAATCCGATGTCCTACAAACCGGGTGGATTTGTGGTAGGTGCCGGTCACGGAAACACCTTCAAAGATTTGCATGGCAATTACTGGAATACCGGAACCTGCAAGATTTCTATGAAAGATCGTTTCGAAAGGCGCATCGATATGTTCCCTGCAGGATTTGACAAGGATGGAGTCATGTATTCGATAACCGCCTATGGCGATTTTCCCATAACATTGTCCAAAATGCAACGCGATCAGAAGGAAGGTGCTTTTAGCGGTTATATGCTGCTTTCTTATAAAAAGCCAGTAACTGTTTCGTCAATAGACACTTGTGCTCTAACCCGGACACATAGGGTAGACAATCAGGGCAAAAAAGTTTTCGAAAACTTGTGTTTTGGTGCCGCAAATGTAACCGACGAGGATATTCAAACCTGGTGGTCGGCAAAAACGAATAATCCGGGCGAATGGTTGCAGGTTGATTTGGGTCGGAAAATGCGAATTAACGCGCTTCAAATAAACTATGCCGATCATAAATCGAATCAGCACAACGTGGCAATGGATATTTATCACCAGTATCGAATATTGGTGTCAGATGATGCGATCAACTGGAAATTAGTTGTCGACAAATCTAAAAACGACAAAGACGTTCCGCACGATTACGTTGAGCTGAGCAAGCCAATTGAGGGACGCTACGTAAAACTGCTTAACATTCACGTAGCAACTGGCCTTTTTGCCGTTTCCGATTTCCGCATTTTTGGAAATGGATTGTCAGCAAAACCAAAATCCGTTACTGGATTTAAAGTTGAACGGAATCCTTCGGATCCGCGAAATGCAATGATTTATTGGAACAAGCAAGCGGACGCCGTTGGTTATAACATCTACTACGGAATTGCGCCAGATAAATTGTACAACAGCATTATGGTTTATGAAGGGGATTCATATGATTGCAGAGGGCTGGACAAAGAGACAAACTATTATTTTGCTATTGAAGCTTTCAATGAAAATGGTATTGGACCCAAAATCCAGCCCGTTTCGAATTAATATTAAATTTTAATTTCCCCATAAAGAGAAATTTATTTATATTTTTGATTTTAAAATATAATTAAGCATATGAAATATTATTTATCACTTTTTCTTGTCCTTGTCCTGAGTATATCACAGGCACAAAGTATTCAGTCGCCTTCCGGTAAAATTGATGTTAATTTTAAATTGTCAGGCAATGGTCAACCAACCTATTCAGTAAATTACAAAAATAAACCGGTAATTCGGGAAAGTACTTTGGGGATAAAACTCAAGGAAAAGCCCGCTTTGGATTCTAATTTCGAAGTCATCACTTCAAAAACGGCCACTTTCAATGAATCTTGGAAGCCCGTTTTGGGAGAGCAAGCCAATATCGTAAATCATTATAATGAACTTACGATGTCCCTCATCCAAAAAGAAACAAATGTGAAAATGAATATCATTTTTAGGGTTTTCGATGAAGGTGTTGCTTTCAGATATGATTTTCCAAAGCAAAATGAACTGAATTATTTTATTATTTCTGATGAAGTGACGCAATTTAATTTAACTGATAATCACAAGGTTTTCTGGATTCCTGGAGATTTTGACAGCAATGAATATGAATATAACGAAACTAAATTTTTAGATATTGATAATTCTAAAATAAACATGAACAATGGAATTGGCGTAAAATCGATTCCAGGTAATTACGTGGTTCAATCACCGCTGATGATGAAATCGGCAAGCGGTCTGTATCTTAATATTTTTGAAGCTGCGGTTGTAAATTATCCCGATATGCATTTGAACGTCGATGTAAACAAATATAAACTAACTGCTCAATTAGTGCCTAATGCGATTGGCGACAAAGTGTATTTGCAAACACCTTGTGTTTCTCCTTGGAGAACAATAATGGTAAGTGATGATGCCAGGGACATTGTTGGGTCTAAAATGATCCTAAACCTAAATGAGCCTTCAAAAATTGAAGATACTTCTTGGATTAAACCGATGAAATATGTTGGTATTTGGTGGGAAATGCATGTTGGAAAATCGACCTGGGATTTCGCGGGTTCACAAAACGCGCAAAATTCAGTTTCCCAAGAATTAATACCTTCAGGGAAGCACGGAGCAACCACTGAAAACACCAAAAGGTATATTGATTTTGCCGCTAAAAATGGATTTGACGGCGTATTGGTAGAAGGTTGGGATGTAGGTTGGGAAGATTGGTTCGGAAATTGGAAAGAAGATGTTTTTGATTTCACGACCGCCTATCCTGATTTTGATATTGCTGCCGTTTCGGCTTACGCCAAATCAAAAAACGTGAAAATGATTATGCACCATGAAACCTCAGGTTCTGTTGCAAATTATGAGCGTCACCTGGATCGTGCTTTCGATTTGATGAAAAAATACGATTACCCTGCAGTGAAAACAGGTTATGTGGGCAAAATTATTCCACGCGGCGAATTTCATGACGGTCAAACGATGGTAAATCATTTCAACTTTGTGGCCAGACGCGCTGCGGACTATAAACTGATGGTTAATTCGCACGAGTCATCACACCCAACAGGCTACAGTAGAACGTATCCTAATTATATTGCTGCCGAATCTGCCAGAGGGAACGAATTCAATGCTTGGAGTGTTGGAAATCCGCCTATGCACGAGACGATTTTGCCTTTCACCAGGCTTCTGGGTGGACCGATGGATTATACCCCCGGTATTTTTGAAATAAAAATGAGCTATTATGACAAAAATAAAACGGAGCAAGTTCATACTACCTTAGCCAAACAATTGGCATTATATGTAACGATGTATTCTCCAATCCAAATGGCGGCCGATTTGCCTGAAAATTATGAAAAGTACCCGGATGCTTTTCAGTTCATAAAGGACGTAGCTGCGGATTGGGATGAAAGCAAATACCTTCAGGCGGAACCGGGCGATTACCTAACTGTTGCGAGAAAAACTAAAGGAAAGGAGTCTTGGTTCCTTGGAGCTATAACCGATGAAAATGCCAGAAAAACGCAAATAAAATTGGATTTTCTGTCCAAAGGTAAAAAGTATAAAGCCATCATCTACGAGGATGCAAAAGATGCCGACTGGAAAACAAACCCCATCGCGTACAAAATAAGAACAATAGAAGTGACCAATAAATCGAAAATCAATTTGAATTTGGCGCCGGGAGGTGGTGCAGCAATAAGTTTCGAACCGATTAAATAATAAATAGATCCTGCAAATTTAGGAAGTTTGCAGGATTTTTAATTTTTAAAATGTATTTTTGAAAACTTACAATCTTATACTGTTATGAAGAAAAAAACCTTATTAGCCCTATTGTTCATAGGTAGTTCGGCTTTATATGCCCAAAAAAGCGACGAGCAAGTTCTCAAAGAAATTTACAAGTCTGCATTAACAAATTCTAAATGTTATTCTTGGCTGGATCATTTGTCCAATAAAATAGGATCCCGTTTGTCAGGTTCAATCGGGGCTGAGAAAGCGGTTCAGTACACCAAAGCGGAAATGGAAACCATGGGTTTTGACCGAGTTTATCTTCAAGAAGTAATGGTGCCCAAATGGGTGAGAGGCGAAAAGGAAACGGCCTATATTTTGGACAATAAAACGAAAATCAAAGTGCCTATATGCGCATTGGGCGGTTCTATCGCCACTTCAAAAAACGGGCTTACCGCTGAAGTGATAGAGGTGCAAAGTTTGGAAGAATTGACTGCTTTGGGGAGGGACAAAATCAAAGGTAAAATAGTGTTCTATAACCGACCGATGGAGAACGAACAAATAGAATCATTTAACGCTTATTCAGGTGCTGTGGACCAAAGATATGCTGGAGCAGAGGAAGCTTCTAAGTTTGGAGCGGTAGGCACAATTGTGCGGTCCATGAACTTGAGACTGGATGACTTTCCTCATACGGGTGCTCAGAGTTACGGAGACATTCCGAAATCGCAATACATCCCTACTGCTGCCATCAGCACAAATGGAGCTGAATTATTGTCTAAAAAGCTAAAAAACAATTCTAAATTGAAATTCTATTTCAAACAATCCTGCGAGCAATTTGACGACGTATTGTCTTATAATGTGGTAGGGGAAATCAAAGGAACTGAACATCCTGAAAACATTATGGTTGTAGGCGGACATTTAGATTCTTGGGATCTTGCTGATGGTTCCCATGATGATGGTGCAGGAGTGGTGCAAAGTATGGAAGTGGTGAATATCTTTAAAAATATTGGATATAAACCAAAAAACACTATTCGTGTGGTTCTTTTTATGAATGAAGAAAATGGCCTAAGAGGCGGAAATAAATATGAGGAATTATCGTTAGCAAATAAGGAGAATCACATATTTGCCCTAGAAAGCGATTCAGGAGGCTTCAGTCCGAGAGGATTTTCTTTAGAATGTGATGATGCTGAATTTGCAAGGATATCGAGTTTTGCAAAAGTATTCGAGCCTTATTTAATCCATAGTTTTGTAAAAGGGCACAGTGGGTCAGACATCGGTCCATTGACCTCTAAAAAGATTGTAAAAGCCGGTTTAAAGCCAGATTCCCAACGTTATTTTGATTACCATCACGCGGCAAACGATACATTTGACGCTGTCGATAAAAGAGAACTGGAACTGGGCGCCGCAACTATGGCTTCATTGATGTATCTGATCGATCATAACGGAATTGACAAGGAACAGCTATAAGCTTTTTAAAAAGTGTGGTTCTCAAAAAAACCATTCGCCGCATCTAGACTGCGGCGAATGGTTTTTTTGTTTAATTCAAGGCCCTAGACATTACGATTTTGTTTTTTGTTGCTCACCATCTCCCAACAGTATGGATAATGTCTTTAAACTTTCCGTGCGGTCAGCGATTAGTTTGGCAATGCTCGCGAAGGGAATGAAAAGAATCATTCCGGCGGCACCCCATAAAATGCCTCCTGCAGTAATCATAATTATTATCACAAGGGTATTAATTTTTAGGCGGCTTCCTACCGCAAAAGGGAATATCACATAGGCTTCCAGAATTTGAACTATTGAAAAAACAATAATGACTCCTAATGGGTACCAAATTGAATTAAATGTGATCCAGGAAACGGCAATGGGCAAAAGAGAGGAAATCAAGATTCCAATATACGGTATAAAAGTGAGAATGGAGGCAATAAAGCCAAACAGTATAGGATGTGGAACGCCAACAATTGCAAGGCCAACACTATTTAAGATGCCAACTATAAGGTACACCAAAAGCATTCCCTTGATAAAATTATAATAGGCATGTATCGTTTCGGTCAGAATTTCTCTGATGATCCCTTTTTTTTCAACAGGAAAAATACGGTAAAGCACGTTCACAAGTATTTGGCGGTGGTACAGTATAAGCGCCGAGAAAACGGGAATAATCAAAATATAAAAAAAGGTTTCCGAAAATGAATACAGGACATTCCGTAGGAATGAAAATGTCTTAGATCCGGAGTTATTGATAGAGTTTTTAAAAAAAGTTTGTTGTTCTTCGGCGCTAATTTCAAACTGTTGTGCTATAAAAATACTGATATGGTTTAATGTTTCCAAAAGCTTTTTCTTGAATGATTCCCACTCGTGGGAAAACTCGTTTATTTGTATAAAAAGCAAATATAAAAGGGCCCCCATTAAAATAAGTACAAAAGAAAGGGAAATTAAAATGGCTAGAATTTTACTGATTCCTTTTTTTTCCATCCGTTTACAAACCGGAAACAAAATAAAACTGATCAGCATAGAAAAACTGAGAGGGACAAAAAGTGTTTTTCCATAATAAAGGATTACACAAATAAGAATAACGTACTGAAGTATTTCAAGTGCCGAATAGTTTGCGTTTGGGGGTAGACTTGTTCTTTTCGAAATTTGTTTCATAAGAATTTTGAACTTTAGCAGGTATATCCTTCTATTTTACCATTTTTTCAATTTGCAAAAAAATCAAAATTACGCTAAATGAAAAATTTTATTTCAGTCCTTGAAGGTTATGATAAATTTAGCACCTTCGTTTATTTTACTTTTCACTGCGATGCGACCTCCAAGGCTGGTAACATGGTTGTAAACTAAATAAAGCCCTATGCCGTTACTGTCAATATTATTGTGGAATTTTTGGTGTAAACCAAAAATCTTATCTTTTACTTTTTCCATGTCAAATCCAATCCCATTATCTGAAATCACCAATTCATTGTTTCCGTTGATATTTTTTTGGGAATAAATGGAAACAATGGGTAAGCAATCAGTCTTGGCATATTTAATCGAATTGGTTATTAAATTTAAAAAGATGCTCTTCAAATATGCTTTATTAAAATTGATTTTTTCAAGCCTTGAAAAATCAACATTGATGATCGCCCCAGAATTTTGTATTAAAGACTTGATGGAAAGCAATACCTCGTTTAAGGATTCATTTAAATTTAATTCCTCAATATGCTCGTTTACCTCATTTTTTTTGTTTAAAATGGCAACGTAATCATTTAAAGTTTCCTTCAAACTCGCTGTGGTCGATTTCAAGATAGAAATATACTCAAGAGTTTCCGAATCGCTTATTTGGGCAACATCCAAAAGCTCAAATACGGCAAGCAAATTATTGACAGGGGACCGTAGATCGTGCGCGGTAGTGTATGTTAGTTGCTTGAAATCGTTGTTTATTTTTGTGAGTTCTGCAAGATGCAAATTTCGCTCCTCTTCAAGTTCCTTTTTGTAGGTTATGTTTTTGGCAATGGCATATACTAATTTGTCACTTTCAATGGGCAACGAGGTCCATAATAACCAAACTACATCCCCTTTTTTTGTTAAATATCTGTTTTCAAAATTAAATAAGGAGACTTTATTTCTAAGTTCATTTCGAGCAAAATCCGTAATTTTTTGATCATCAAGATAAACGAATTCATTAATGGGTCTTGACATTAATTCTTCATTGCTATAGCCTAGTAATTTCGATACCGCGGGATTAATTCTTTTAAAATAGCCGTCGAATCCAGCTATGCAAAGTAGGTCTGGAGATAAATCGAAGAATTTTTCGAATACAGTTAAAGTTTCCAAATTATCGTCAGCTACTTTTTCTTCAGCTCTTATCATTTTTTTAATCCTTTATTAATGACGGGTGACTTTTTATTACTCCATTTAATTCTTAAGTTATTCATAAACGAATTAACTCTTTGTTTATGATACCACTAAAGTAAGGAAAAATATTTGTATACGGACATTTTGAAAACTAATATAGTTAAGTATCGCATCGTTCAGCGGAGCTCTTTAGGAAAGGAAAGGAAAAAAGGAGGCAATCATAAAGACGGCCTCCTTTTTAAACATATGACCTATAGGATCATTATAAAATCTAAAATGAATTAACGGTTTTTCTGATGGCCACTAACTTGGTCATTAAGCCCTCAAAATAGTCCAAATGCAACATATTTGCCCCATCACTTTTTGCATTAGCGGGATCAAAATGGGTTTCAATGAAAATCCCATCAACACCTACGGCAATTCCCGCTTTGGCGATAGTTTCAATCATATCGGGTCTGCCACCTGTTACACCCGCGGTTTGGTTGGGTTGTTGCAATGAATGGGTTACATCAAGAACTGTAGACGCATATTGTTGCATAGTGGGAATTCCTCTAAAATCAACGATCATATCTTGGTATCCAAACATGCTTCCGCGATCCGTGACCATCACGTTTTGATTGTTACAGTCCAAAACCTTTTGCACCGCATGTTTCATGCTTTCAGGACTCATAAATTGTCCCTTTTTCAGGTTAACCACTTTTCCTGTGTTGGCCGCAGCTACCACTAAATCAGTTTGACGCACAAGGAAAGCCGGAATTTGCAATATGTCCACATATTGCGCGGCCATGTCAGCGTCCTCATTCGTGTGGATATCGGTAACGGTAGGGACATGAAAAGACTCAGATACTTTTCTCAGTATTTTAAGCGCTTTTTCATCTCCAATTCCAGAGAAACTATCTATTCTGGAACGATTTGCTTTCTTGAAAGAACCCTTGAAAACGAAAGGGATTTCTAATTTATCGGTGATTCCAATCAGTTTTTCAGCAATTCGCATTGCCATTTCTTGACT
>NZ_DATBVQ010000143.1:0-4261 GCF_036515215.1 Flavobacterium sp. | reverse complement strand
CGAAGATTCTTTAGTACTCAAAGAATTTAAAAAAGGAGTCGGATTCTCTGTTAACATAGGATACACGTTTTAAAAACCGCAACAAAAAAGAGCTGATAAAGCTCTTTTTTTTGTTCCTCTTAGTAGCATAAACTTTACATCAAATTCACTGTTATATAATACTTTAGTAACAATTACATAACTAAATTTCAGCAGTTCGGAAATATCTTTGACATAAATAAATAACAAAAAAAATCATAATTTTAAATTATTAAAAATGAAAAAATTAGTATTCAGCCTTGCCTTATTAAGCGTAGTTTTTACAAGTTGTACTTCAAGTGACGACGATGTAGTAACTACACCTCCAACCGCAACAGGTGATATTACAGGTGATATTACAGCCTCAAAAACATACGCAAAAGGTACTTATGCATTAAGCGGTACGGTTAGAGTAAAAAGTGGTGCTACACTAACTTTTGAAGCCGGTTCAGTCGTTACTGCTGATGCATCAAACGGTACAGATGCTTTGTTAGTAGAAAACGGAGGGAAATTAAATGTTTCAGGGACAGCTGCTGAACCAGTTGTATTTACTGAAAAGTCAAAAACTGCAGGTTCTTGGGGTGGTATAATCATGTTTGGTGATGCTCCAATTGTTTCCGGAAAAACTGCTGACGGAACCCCTATTACTACCGCAACTTCTGAAGATGGGACAAACATTGTTTATGGTGGTACAAATTCAACTCATAATGGTGGATCTTTAAAATATGTTCGTGTAGAATATGCAGGTAAAAAAATCTTGGACGGAAACTCTGAAATGAATGGATTTTCATTCTACGCAGTAGGTTCAGGGACAGTATTAGAAAACTTAGTTTCATACAAAGGAGCTGATGACGGATTTGAATTTTACGGAGGAACGGTAAGTGCTAAAAACCTTATTTCTTACGGAAACACTGATGATTCTTTTGACTGGCAAGACGGATGGCAAGGTCAAGCAAACACTAACTGGTATGCTTATCAAACTGGAGCTGGAAATTTTGGAATGGAAATCGAAGCAAAAAGTGTAAACAATGCATTCGGCCCAAAAGTATCGAACATCACTTTAAGAAGAGCAGCCGGAACAGTTACTGAAGCTGGTAACCCAACAGAAATAGACGCTATCCAATTCAAAAAAGAAGGAAACGGAGAATATTCTAATATTGTGATTTCAGGTTACACAACTGCTAACGCTACTTCAGTAAGAATACAAGATGCAGCTACAAACACAAATCAAGTTCTTACTGGGAAAATAAAAATGCTAAATGTAAAAATTGCCGACAACACTACTTTATGGGGTGCTGGTGCATCTACTTTTACGCTAGCGTTCCCAACTGCTAACTTCACAACAAGCACAACAGCAACCGGAGCAGCTCTGACTCCTGGAGCTTGGGCTATTGTTGATGGTGTTAATTTATTAGGGAATTTGTAACAAACAGTCTTTTACTTTATATCAAACATCCTGAGCAATCAGGATGTTTTTTTTTGGTATGCTTTTTGAAATATATTTTGTATATTTACTAATCAATATCAAGCTAATGACAAAAAATTACTTTTATAGTGCAATCTTACTGGTCTTTTTCTTTTCCTTGAGCCTCAATGCTCAAGACTTAAAGCAACAACCAAAACCACAAGAAACTTCCGTTATCGAAGGTCTCAACTTGTACCCAAATCCCGTGAGCAATGGCAAAGTGTATATTTCCACCAAAAACGATTCAGAAAAAGAAATAATTATTTTTGATCTTTTAGGAAAAAAAGTACTTCAGACATTGATTAGTTCAAGAGAACTAAATGTATCGAATCTTAACTCTGGTGTTTATATCATAAAAATTACCGAGGACAACGCCTCAGCTACCAGAAAACTTATTGTAAGATAAAAATTACTTCGTAAAATAACCCTAAAGCTCCAAGTCAAATTGGAGCTTTTTTATTTGAAATTACGAGGCGTTTAAAAAACCGAAAGGATTATTAAAATTTATACCTTTGCAATAAAAATTTTTGATCACTGACACTACCATATTTTCCATTTCGAGTCAAAAGCAATTTGAAAAAATAGCCTTAAAAGTGTTCCGTTTCCAATATGAAAACAACTTGGTCTACAAAGAGTTTTGCGACCTATTAAAAACAGATGTGCCAAAAGTAAAATCACTGCAGCAAATCCCGTTTTTACCCATTCAGTTTTTCAAAAGCCACAAAGTGGTTTCCAATACAAATGCAATTGAAGCCACCTTCACCAGCAGCGGTACCACTGGGACAAATACGAGCAAACATTTAGTAACTGACACTTCCATCTATGAAGAAAGTTATCGACAAGGGTTTTCAGAATTTTATGGAAACATAGAAGATTATGTCGTTTTGGCATTACTCCCTTCTTATCTCGAACGGGAAGGTTCCTCATTGATTTACATGGTAGAAGACTTGATTAAACTATCAAACCATTCCGATAGCGGTTTTTACCTGCACAACCATGACGAACTGATCGAGAAACTTATCGAACTGGACCAATCAGGCCAAAATGTAATCCTTATTGGCGTTACCTACGCACTATTGGATTTGATCGAAAAGCAGTATTTCCAATTACAGCATACCATCATCATGGAAACCGGAGGCATGAAAGGCAAACGCAAAGAAATGATTCGCGAAGAACTGCACGAACAACTATGTGAAGGTTTTGGAGTATCAATGATACATTCTGAATACGGAATGACCGAATTACTTTCTCAAGCCTATTCTTTAGGAAACGGCGTATTTGAATGTCCTTCCTGGATGCAAATTCTTGTCCGTGATAGCGAAGACGCTTTAAGCTACATTCCGCAAGGAAAAACAGGCGGGCTGAATGTAATCGATTTGGCCAATATCAACTCCTGCTCTTTTATTGCCACTCAGGATTTAGGCAAAAAAAATCCCAACAACTCTTTCGAGGTATTGGGACGTTTTGATAATTCTGATATTCGTGGTTGCAATTTGATGGTTTTATAAAAGTTGATTCAGTTTAAACAATTCTCACAACAAAATAATTCTTCTTTCCGCTTTGCAACAACACAAATTGGTTGTTGATCAGATCTTTTGTTGAAAGCACAAAATCTTCCTTCACCTTTTCTTTATTAACAGAAATTGAATTGGCAGTCAAAGCACGTCTTGCTTCACCATTCGACTTAAAGAACCCTGTCTTTTCATTCAAAACAGTGATGATATCGATTCCCGCTTCAATTTCGTTTCTTGCTATTTCAGCCTGAGGTACCCCATCAAAAACTTCTAAGAAAGTGGCTTCATCCAGTTGTTTTAAATCCTCGGCTGTTGCATTTCCAAACAAGATATTGGACGCTTTAATTGCTTTTTCTAGTTCTTTCTTCGAATGTACAAAAACGGTCAATTCTTCGGCCAATATTTTTTGCAAAGCCCTCATATGGGGAGCTACTTTATGCTCTTCGATCAAATTATCGATTGTATCCTTGTCTAAAAATGTAAATATCTTAATGTACTTTTCCGCGTCCACATCAGTGGTGTTCATCCAAAACTGGTAAAATTTATATACCGAAGTCTTGTCAGCCGTCAACCAAACATTTCCACCTTCTGATTTCCCGAATTTTGTCCCGTCGGCTTTGGTAATCAGCGGGCAAGTCATCGCGTAGGCCTTGGCTTCTTCGCCTACATTCATACGACGCACTAATTCCGTTCCAGTGGTAATATTTCCCCATTGGTCAGAACCGCCCATTTGTAACAAACAGTTGTATTCTTTATGCAAATGATAAAAATCGTATCCTTGGATTAACTGATAGGTAAATTCCGTGAAAGACATGCCCTCGCCTTCACCTGACAGTCTTTTCTTGACAGAATCCTTGGCCATCATATAATTCACCGTAATGCGTTTACCCACATCACGAGCAAAATTAATAAAGGATAGGTTTTTCATCCAGTCGTAATTATTCACCAGAACTGGCGCATTTACATCCTTCGAATTAAAATCAAGAAAACGGGACAACACCTTTTTTATTCCCTCAACGTTACGGTCTAAAGTCGCTTCGTCCAACAGGTTTCTCTCATCCGATTTTCCAGAAGGGTCACCGATCATTCCCGTGGCTCCACCAACCAATGCAATTGGCTTATGTCCGAAATTTTTCAAATGAACCAGAAGTATGATTGGCACCAAACTCCCAATATGCAGAGAATCTGAGGTTGGATCAAAGCCTATATAAGTCGTCGTCATTTCTTTTTGAAGTTGTTCTTCGGTTCCAGGCATGATGTCGTG
>NZ_DATBVQ010000142.1:0-4984 GCF_036515215.1 Flavobacterium sp. | reverse complement strand
ACACCGGTTCTGTAAATTGCTTTTACGGTTACTTTTATCACTACCGAATCGTCCAAAAACTCATATTCAATTCCGGTAAATTCAATAGGCATCGGATGGCAATCCGGAATAGAATTCGAAGTGTTTTTTACCGCAAAAAGTCCAGCTGTTCTGGAAACTTCCAAAACATCGCCTTTCGGAACCGTTTTGTTGAGAATTGCCTGCATGGTTTCTGGCGAGCCTACTTTTACAATTGCCTGCGCCGTTGCCGTGCGTTGCGTAATTATTTTATGGGTGATGTCTACCATTATATGTTTTATTATTTTAAAGATTCACAAAGGACACGCAAAGGTTTCACAGAGATTATATTTCTCTTAGTGTATCTCTGAGATTCTTAGTGCAACTATGTGTACCAGCCTATTTATTTACTTTCCAAGTATACGATTCGTCTTCCGTTATTTCTTTGCCAAAAATGGCTGCCTTTTCTTTTATTTCTTCCACCAAAAACTCCAGGGCATCGTAAACCACTTTACGCCTTGGCGCAGACACAAAAACAAACAGACAAATCCCCCCTGTTTTCACGGTTCCCAGACTGTGGTAAATGTGCAAACACGAAAGTTCGAATTTGGCGAAAGCGGCTTCCCGAATTTCGTGGAACGTTTGCTCTGCCATTTCTTCATAAGCCGAATACTCTATTGCAACAACGGTCTTCCCGTCGATCACATCGGCACGCACTTGGCCTAAAAAAATATTGTGCGCTCCAATAGTCGTTTTGCTTTGGTGTTTCGCTATCGAATTACCTATGAATTCTGACGATATGGGACCCTGGATGAAGGATGTTTTTTTAGGTTTTCTTGTTGGCATTATTGTATCATTTTAATTTTTTATTTATCTTTTTTGCTAATGACTATTGCTATTGGTCATTGACACGAATTGAATTCCGTTTTCGAGATGCGAAAGCTTTGTAAACCCTTCTTTTTTCAAATAGGCCAAAGCCAATTGACTGCGTTGCCCGCTTTGGCAAAACAACAGGATTTCTTGGTTTTTATCCAGTTGGCTGCAGTAGCTTTCCAAAGACGAAATTGGTATATTCACCACATTTGAAGCTTCCCATTTTGGCTCTTCATATCCTTCCCTTATGTCGATGATCAAACAATCTTCCTGCTTGCATTTTTCCAGAAAAGTTGCTGCCGTTACGTTCTCCGCCATCTTAGCCGAATTCTGTCGCTGAATTGCTAATCCGTTGGCAATTCCTTTCTCAATGGCCGCAGGATTTCTATTAAAATTGACAAGCTGCATTTGATAGTGTAGCCCATCATAGAGCAACAACTTTGCTGACAATACCGTTCCGATTTCGAGAACAATCTTTAGCACCTCCATCGCCTGAAAAGAACCCAAGGTATTGGGCAACACCCCCAAAACTCCTGAAGCAACACAATTGGGAACCGAACTTAAACTTTCCGTTTGCGGAAACAAACAGCGGTAACTCGGACCGTTTTTATAGTTAAAAACCGAAACCTGCCCTTCAAACTTGTAAATCGAGGCATAGACCACCGGAATTTTTTTGACAATCGAAACGTCATTAATCAGATAGCGAATCCCTATGGTATCCGTACAATCGACAATAATTTGGTAGTCACCCACGATTTCGAAGGCATTTTCAATACTGAAAAATTCATTAAAAACGCGAACCTTCACCTCAGGATTGAGCTCCATTATCGCTTCGGCAGCTGTTATGGCCTTGCTTTTTCCGCAATCTTTCAAAGTGTACAACAACTGACGGTGCAAATTGGTTTCCTCGACCACATCTCCGTCCACAATTCCGATAAAACCGACTCCAGCCGCAGCCAGATTTTGCAAAACAGGACAGCCCAAACCGCCGGCTCCAATTACTAAAACACTGGCTTTCTGTAATTTTTCCTGTCCTAAAATTCCAATTTCCGAAAGGATTATTTGTCTGGAATATCGTGCTGTATTTATCACTTCTTTTTGTTTTTTGGAATTCAACTTCTCACTTCTCACCCTTCACTTACTTTTACCCCCCAGCATAAGGAGGCAGAAAAGCAATTACGTCTTGATCATTTAAGGTTGTATCCACCCCAGCAATGGCCTGATTAACAGCAATCGTGTAACTGACGCTTTGCATTTCTTGGTAAGCTGACTCCATTTTTGATTTAAAAGAATTCACCGTCATATTGGGTTCCTCCAACACCAGCTGCTCTTCTTTCTTCTTGGTCAACTCTGCCAATACCCCAAAATATTTAATGTTTAGAATCATAATTGAATTTTTTGATACTCTTCTGGAGTATTTATGTTTTGCACTTGAGCACTCCATTTTTCAGGAATCAACAGTGTTTGATTTTTAATTTCTTTAATTACTTGTCGCAATCTTAACCGATCCTTTTTTGTGTTTTCATCGAAAACGCTTACCAATGACCGGTCATAAATACCGATAAGCGGATAGGCCTTGTCTTGCAGTTGCACTTGTGTCATCTGATAAGAACCGTCCTGATTTTCAAGTATCCAAAGCAGCAATTCCGTCGAAACCAAAGGCGCGTCAACGCTAAGGATAAAATTCAGTTTTGTTTTGGAATGTTGCAAGGCTGTGTAAATTCCTCCCACAGGTCCTTTATCTTGAACGATGTCTTCAATTCGCGTATATCCCAAAAAATCATAATCCTCGTTCGAAGAAACAATCACAATATTCTCGCCCACAATCGGTTTTACCGCCTCGTAAATATGACTTACGAATGGTTTTCCGCCCAAGGGCAGAAGACCTTTATCTGTTCCCATGCGTTGGCTTTTACCTCCTGCTAATATGAATGCTGTTATGTTGTCTTTCATTTCGAATCTCTTTTCTTTCTTCTATTCTCTTTTTTCTATCCTCTTATCAGTCTTCACTTCCCATTCCTCAAATCAAGCCGTTACATATAATTTATAAATCGCTATTCCGAGAACCAGTGCGAGTACATTTTTCAAAATAGCAGAATTAAATTTTTTGCTGCCGTAATACGCTCCAAAAAAACCTCCAACGAATACAATTCCGATTAGCGGCATCGATGATTCGGGCAAAACACCCCCTTTTAGTAGGAAACCCGAAATGCCTGAAATGGAATTCACCAATATAAATAAAGCCGAAACGGCTGCTGTTTGTTTCATGGTTCCCCAGCCCATAAGAATGATTACAGGACTCAAAATTATTCCGCCGCCAATTCCTATCAAACCCGATAAAAACCCTATGACAGCCCCCACAATTAAGGCAGCATACAGATTCAAAGACGTTATTTCCTTTTTCTCTTTTCCCAAAAAACCCATTAATCTCAAAACGGCAAAGACTAATACCGTTGCCAATATCACTTTATAATAAAATGTGGGAACCGTAAGATACCCTCCCAAAAAAGAGAACGGAACTGATGTAATCGCAAAAGGATAAAACAGGTTCCATTTGAATTTTTTCTCCCGGTAATAAAAATAAAAGGAAATTCCGGAAACCAGGATATTAAGTATTAAAGCGGTTGGTTTCATGAAGCTTATCGGGAAAGCGAAGGCGCTCATTAATGCCAAATATCCGCTGGCTCCACCGTGCCCCACACTGGCATACAAAAAAGCGACAATGGGCAACAATAGCAGCAATAAAGGCATGTCAAATAGATCTATTGGAGTCATATGACATGTTTTTTTAATTGTTCATCCAGAAACACCCAACAGTCTGCATTGATTGCTTCAAAAGTTTCTATTAAAGACTTTCCGTATGGGGTCAGTATCGTACCGCCACCCTTGTTTCCGCCTATCTGAGTTTCTATCAATGGACTTTTTGCCGCTTTATTGGACACATCCACTAATTTCCATGCTTTTTGATAAGACAAATTCATGGCTTTGGCGGCCTTATTCAGCGAACCCGTTTCTTCAATTAATTTTAATAACTGAACACGGCCTTCACTGATAAGGATTCCCTCATCATTTTCAATCCAAATTTTACTCTTTATTTTCAAAACGGAATTTATTGCGTTATACTTTTACAAATATAACGAAAAGAAGTAAGCCCTAAATATGATAAATATCAACTTTTGCATCTTTCTCAATTTCATACGTTCCATCTGGGAGATAAACCAATGCATTAGCAAGCGAAAAAGTATTGAGCATCGAAGAATTTTGATGCGACAGTATAGTTACGGCATCACCGATAACAGTAGCCTTTAGAAACTGGCAACGGGAATTATTAACGCTAAAATTGTGGGTTATCCTTTTTTGTGAAGTTTGATTGTAGTTGGCAGCATTTCCAGAAATAATTGTTAATGTTGGCAATACATACACATAAAAACAAGTTAGGCAAGCCGCCGGATTACCTGGCAAGGCAAACACTATTTTATCCTTTTTCTTTCCTGCAAACAGCGGTTTTCCGGGTTTTTGGTTGACTTTGTAGAAAAGTGTTTCCACTTCGAGTTCCTTTAAAGCCTGAGCCACAAAATCGTAATCGCCCACGGATATTCCACCGGAAACTAGCACCACATCATTTTCTGACAATGCTTGTTGCAGTTTGGCTTTGGTGTTTTTAAAATCATCGTTTACTTCATACAAATTGATAGTGTCAAAAAAAGCATCCCTTAAAGCCGTTTGAAGCATAACGCCATTGCTCTCATACACTTTCCCGTATTCCAATTCATTTCCAGGCTTTACCAGTTCATTACCGGTGATTACAATTCCTATAGTGGGTTTTTGAAAAATTTTTACCGAAGTAAAACCAAGACCCGCAAGAAACCCAATGGCAGCGGCATTAAGCGCTGAACCTTTTTCAAGAGCCAAATCACCTTCACTATTTTGCTCCCCAATAGGTCTGATATTCAATCCTAATTTTGGATGTTCTTGAAGTTGTAAAATATTTTCTATAACACTGACTTTTTCAATTTGAATAACCGCATGAGCCGAATCGGGAACGGCAGCACCCGTAAAAATCTTGATCGCCTGACTTGGGAGAAGATTCACTTGATGCGTGTCCCCCGCTTTA
>NZ_DATBVQ010000141.1:0-6484 GCF_036515215.1 Flavobacterium sp. | reverse complement strand
GGAAGCAGCTCCATTACGGTGGAGTTTAACTTGGACAAGAATCTTGAAGAAGCGGCAAACGATGTGCGTGACAAGGTATCTCAAGCCATACGCAGCCTGCCGCAGGACATCGATGCCCCTCCCGTAGTTTCTAAGGCTGATGCCAATAGTGATGCGATTATATCGATGACGGTTCAAAGCGACACCCGAAGCCATTTGGAACTGAGTGATTACGCAGAAAACGTAATCTCCCAGCGACTGGAAACTATTCCTGGGGTGAGCGGGGTGCAAATTTGGGGACAAAAGCGATATGCGATGCGTTTGTGGATTGATCCCGTAAAACTCGCGTCCTATGGACTTACGGTTGCCGAAGTAAGATCAGCACTTAATGCTCAAAATGTAGAATTACCCTCAGGAAAACTGACGGGCGACAACACGGAATTGACGGTAAAAACTATTGGAAATCTTGCAACTGCCAAGGAGTTTAACGATATCATTATTCGAACAGAAGGCGACAAAATTGTTCGTTTGAGTGACATTGGGAAGGCAGAATTAGGTCCAGAAAATATAGAAACCAAATTGAGCCAATCTGGGCTACCGTTAATTGGGTTGGCAATTGTGCCCCGCCCAGGTGCCAATTATTTAGATATCTCGAAATCTTTTTATGAGCAATTTGAGGCTTTAAAGAAAGATTTACCTAAAGATATCAAATTAAATATCGCCCTTGACAACACGATTTTCGTGAAGAAATCGGTACTTGAAGTTGCCGAGACTTTAGGGATATCCATATTATTGGTGATTCTAATCATCTATTTGTTTTTTAGGGATTGGGCCATTGCTTTCAGGCCGTTAATCGACATTCCCGTTTCGTTGATCGCTACGTTCTTTATCATGTGGCTCTTCGGTTTTTCAATCAACGTTTTGACCTTATTGGCAATCGTTTTGGCTACTGGTTTAGTTGTCGATGACGGGATTGTGGTTACGGAAAATATTTACAAAAAAGTGGAAGAAGGCATGACGCCTATTGAGGCTGCCATCAAAGGGTCGAATGAAATATTTTTTGCCGTGATTTCCATTTCCATCACATTGGCTGCGGTATTCTTGCCCGTAATTTTCTTAGAAGGATTTGTCGGCAGACTTTTCAGGGAATTTGGCGTCGTCATTGGCGCAGCGGTGTTAATTTCGGCATTCGTGTCCTTGACTTTGACACCCATGCTGAACGCGTATTTAATGAAAGGTGGCGAGCAAAAGAAATCAAAATTTTATATCCGGACAGAACCGTATTTCAAAAAGTTAAACAGCAATTATGCCGAAGCCTTGAGCCGATTTATGGCTAAGAAATGGTTGAGTTTCCCCATTTTAATTGCTTGCTTTGGTTTGATTTTCGTTTTTTATAATTTGATCCAAAAAGAAACGGCGCCTTATGATGACCGCAGTTCTTTGATTCTAAGAATGACAGCGCCTGAAGGTTCTAGCTATGAATATACGGACCGCTTCATGCAAGAAATATCCAAATTGGTGGATGATTCTATTCCACAGAAAAAAGTGAGTTTGGTGGTAACCTCTCCCGGTTTTGGCTCTTCCTCTGTCAATAGCGGGTTTATGAGACTTTCGCTAAAAGAGCCAAGTGAGAGAGACCTTTCTCAAGATGAAATAGCCGAAAAATTAACTGCATGGACCAAGCAATATCCTGGAGCCAAAACATCGGTGACACAGCAACCCACTATTGCCGTTAACAGACGGGGTGGTTTGCCGATACAGTATATCATCCAAACACAAAATTTCAGTAAACTGGAAGAGAAAATTCCGCTGTTTATGGAGGAAGCGGCTAACGACCCAACTTTTGCCATGACAGATGTGAATTTGAAGTTCAACAAGCCCGAAATCAATGTGACCATTGATCGTGAAAAAGCGGAAAGTTTGGGGATTTCTGTAATTGATATTGCACAAACCTTACAGCTTTCATTAAGCGGACAGCGTTTTGGTTATTTCATGAAGAAGGGAAAACAATATCAGGTCATTGGGCAATTTGATCAAAAAGACCGTTCAAAACCCTTGGATTTAACCTCTATGTATGTCAAAAACAACAAAGGTGATTTGATCCAAATGGACAATATTGTAAATATTGAGGAACAAAGTAAACCACCGCAGTTGTACCACAACAACCGCTTCATGTCGGCCACGGTTTCTGCAGCGCTCGCTCCAGGCAAAAGTATAAATGATGGAATTGAGGCTATGGAAAAAATAAGAGCCAAAGTACTTGACGATACCTTTACGACCGATTTAGGAGGAGAATCAAGGGATTTTGTGGAAAGCAGTTCCAATACCTCTTTCGCATTTGGTTTGGCCTTGCTGTTGATTTTTTTGATCCTGGCGGCACAATTTGAAAGTTTCATCGATCCTTTTATCATCATCTTGACCGTTCCTATGGCAGTGGCAGGAGCTTTATTCTCTTTATGGTTATTTGACCAGACTTGGAATATATTCAGCCAGATTGGAACAGTAATGTTGATAGGTTTAGTGACCAAGAACGGCATTTTAATTGTCGAATTTGCCAACCAGCTTCGAGAGCAAGGAAAGCCAAAACTGGAAGCCATTCTGGAAGCTTCGGAAGCGAGATTGCGACCTATATTAATGACCAGTCTAGCCATTTCATTAGGAGCCTTGCCTATAGCATTGTCACTTGGTGCAGCTTCGACCAGTAGGATTGGAATGGGAGTTGTTATTGTCGGGGGAACAATCTTCTCTTTGGTATTGACTCTGTTTGTTATCCCTGCACTTTATTTTATGTGGTCTAAAGCCAAAAAACATTATCCAGAATTTGAACACATCGAAGAATATGAAAACGAAAGCAAATAAAAAGACGAACATGAAAATAATATTTAAAAGTATACTGCTTCTGTTCTTCTGTTTCGTTAAAGGGAATGCGCAGCAAGTATTATCATTGGAAGATGCGGTAAAAATAGCTTTAGCAAATAATTACGAAATTAAGATTGCCAAAAACGATCTAAAAATAGACCAAACTAATGTTTCGGCAGGGAATGCGGGAATGTTGCCCAAAGCAACCGCCTCGATAACCCAAAATAACAATCTGCAAAATCTTTCCCAAACCCGTACTGACGGCACTACAACAAGTCTTGATAATGCCAAAAGCAACAGTTTGAATTATGGTGTAGGGCTAGATTGGACCATTTTTGACGGCTTTAAAATGTTTGCAAAAAAAGAACAACTGCAGGAACTGCAAAAACTTGGCGAATCCCAGTTGAGAATGACAGTCATCACAAAAATCAGCGATGTGCAAACCGCTTATTACGACTTGGTACAGCAGCAGCAGCAATTGGCGGCTCTGGACAGTACAATCGTTATTTCAAATCAAAGGGTGAATCTGGCCAAAAATCGTTTTACGATAGGGAAAGCATCAAAACTCGAGGTTTTAAATGCTCAGGTAGATATTAATACCGATAAAGTGGCGGTACTGAGGCAGCAAGAATTATATAAAAATTCAAAAATAGCATTAAACCAACTTTTGGCTAGAGACGCCCAAATTGATTTTAAGGTCGTGTCTGATTTTACTATGGATAGAAAATTGGAATATGCCGAATTAAAAGCATTAGCTGAAAAGCAGAACCCTCAAATTGAAGCCTTGATTATCAGTAAAAAAGTGGCGGAGTTGGAATTAAAGCAAGTAAAATCAGGGCGCTATCCTACCTTGAAGGTCAATACGGGCTATAATTTTGCCGAGAATGAATCCAGCCTTGGATTTACAACACAATCTTCGGCCCGTGGATTGAATTATGGCTTTAGCGCTTCGCTAAATTTGTTTGACGGTTTTGTCCAAAAGAGAAACGAGAAGAT
Source organism: Flavobacterium sp. (assembly GCF_036515215.1). GTDB lineage: Bacteria > Bacteroidota > Bacteroidia > Flavobacteriales > Flavobacteriaceae > Flavobacterium. Next base: position 2,650 of record NZ_DATBVQ010000141.1, on the reverse strand, counting down.
TTCTTCAATCCAAATTGAGAATTCCGCGATCCAAATCGAGCAACAAAATTTGGCCTTGAACAGCCAGCTGGCCACTTCTTATCAAACGTACCTGACCAATTTGGAATTGATCGATTTGGAGGAGAAAAATGAGGCTATTGCCAAACAAAATTTGGATATCACCTTGGATAAATTTCATATCGGTACCATCACCACGTTAGAATTCAGAACGGCCCAACTGAATTACGTAAATGCAAAAGTCCGTTATAGCGATGCGCAGTTCCAAGCCAAACTATCTGAAATTGCATTGAAAGAATTGGCGGGAGCTATCCAATTTTAAATTAAGTTTGCAAAAACAATTTGACCTAAATGATTTCATACAACCCCAAAGACTGGATCACTTTTATTTTTCGTTTTCACAAAGCAGATACATTCCGACAACTGATTCCTATGATGATTTTCATAGGAAGTTATTCGGCAGGGATTGCCTATCTTGAAATCGAATATTGGGATTTGCCTGATGACAGTCATGTAAAAAATATTTCCATCATGCACGGCATGTTAGGGTTTGTAATTTCCTTATTGCTAGTTTTCAGGACCAACACCGCTTACGATCGCTGGTGGGAAGGACGTAAAATGTGGGGAAGTCTAGTCAACAACTCCCGGAATCTTACCATAAAATTATCCGTCATTTTAAATGAAGAGTCGGATCGCGCTTTTTTCAGAAAAGTAATTCCTAGCTATGCCTCTATTTTAAACAAGCACTTAAAAGATGAAGAAACCAGCAAGCAACTCTTTGAAGACGTTATCATAGAGCACCACAAACACAGGCCCAACCAAGTCGCAAAAATATTATTTCACAAAATAAATGACCTCTATAATTCAAAGAAAATAACGGGAGACCAACTCATTATTTTAAACCACGAAATCCAATCTTTCACAGATATTTGCGGTGCCTGTGAACGCATAAAAAACACGCCCATCCCCTATTCTTACAGCGCTTTCCTCAAGAAATTCATCTTCTTTTATGTGATGACATTGCCATTTGGGTATGTGTTTAACTTGGGCTATTATGTCATTCCCGTTGTCGTTTTCATCTTTTATGTTTTGGCAAGCTTAGAACTGATCGCCGAGGAAATAGAAGATCCCTTTGGTAATGACGCCAATGATTTGCCCACCAAAAAAATCGCCGAAAACATCAAAAGACACGTCGAGGAATTGTTGTGAAAATGGAGCATCTGTTTTATAAAAATGATAATGCTCTCCCCTAACCTAATGGAAAAGGCAGCCCTAGTTTTAAGGTTTTTTTAGTGGCATACCAATGTCCTAAAAAACCAAAAAAATTGTTTCTTACTACAGACTGCAATCCTTATATTTGCAATCTTATTAAAAATGACAGATGAAAATATCTTACAATTGGTTAAAACAATTCATTAAAGTAGACTGGAATTCCGAAGAAACGGCAGCGTTACTTACCGATTTGGGTTTGGAAGTGGAAGCAGTCGAAAAATACCAATCCGTAAAAGGCGGACTTGAGGGTATCGTGGTGGGACATGTCCTTACTTGCGTTCCCCACCCAGATGCCGATAGACTGAAATTAACGACAGTTGATATAGGAAATGGAGTTCCTGTGCAAATTGTATGTGGAGCGGCCAATGTCGATGCGGGACAAAAAGTACCTGTAGCTACAATTGGTACCGTATTGTATGATAAAGAAGGTGTTGCCTTTACCATTAAAAAAGGAAAAATTAGAGGACAGGAAAGCCACGGAATGATTTGTGCCGAAGACGAGTTAGGTCTTGGGGAAAGTCACGATGGAATCATGGTCCTTGATGCTTCGCTAGTTCCTGGGACAAAAGCGTCGGAAGTTTTCAAAGTAGAAAATGACGAGGTGTTCGAAATTGGGTTAACACCCAACCGTGCCGACGCAATGAGTCACCTAGGTACCGCCCGTGACTTGCGAGCAGGTTTACTGCAAAGTGGCGTAAATGTTGAATTCATTACCCCTTCAGTGAGTAATTTCAGAGTCGACATGAGAACTCTTAAAATTGACACTGTTATCGAGGAGACTCAATTAGCTCCAAGATATTGTGGCGTAACGATTTCCAATATTACCGTAAAACCTTCGCCAAAATGGCTGCAGGATAGACTAAAAGCAATTGGATTGACTCCAAAAAATAATATAGTCGATGTCACCAATTATGTTTTGCATGATTTGGGACAGCCTTTACATGCATTTGACGCATCTAAAATAAACGGAAAAATAATTGTAAAAACACTACCGTCAGGAACTAAATTCACTACTCTGGATGATGTCGAGCGTACTTTGCATGAGGAAGATTTGATGATTTGTGACGAAAAAGGACCTTTGTGTATCGCAGGAGTTTTTGGAGGCAAAAATTCTGGAGTTTCAGAACATACTACTTCCATATTCTTGGAAAGCGCCTACTTTAACCCAGTAAGCATCAGAAAAACGGCAAAAAGACACCAATTAAACACGGATGCTTCTTTCCGTTTTGAAAGAGGAATCGACCCAACAATTACCGCATATGCATTAAAACGTGCGGCCCTGATGATCCAAGAAGTGGCTGGCGGAGAAATCACTTCTGACGTAAGTGACGTTTACCAAAAGAAAATTGAAGATTTTTCAGTGTTTCTAAATTTTGCAAAT
>NZ_DATBVQ010000140.1:0-19125 GCF_036515215.1 Flavobacterium sp. | reverse complement strand
GCGAGTTCGTAAACCAGGACAAAGGGGAAGACACGGACGAATGGGCCCTCGGAAACGGATATGTTTCCGTCGTGCCCGTTCAATTTGATTTGACTGCGCATCATGCGGCACAATTACTTAACACCTGGAAATGGAATGAATAAAACGGACTTATTGTTTGGATTCTTAATCGGTATTTTCGCTTCTTTATTGGGCAGTTTCCTGTTTATCAAAATATTTACTGATTTTGATTTTATTACCGGTGTGCAAATGATGAAATCTCAAGGTTCACTGGGGAAATTGATTACCTTGGGTAGTATTCTCGACCTGATAATTTTTGCGGTTCTATTGAAATTGAACAAAGAGATGATGGCACGTGGCATCCTGTTGGCAGTCATTTTAATAGCCATACTTACTTTAGTTCTTTAAAAAAAATAGAATAGTTTGATTCCTTGCATTCAATAACTAATTTTGTTTGCAGAAATTAAATCACCAATTCACATCCTAAAAAATGAAATACTACATTATAGCCGGAGAGGCATCAGGCGATTTGCACGGTTCTAACTTGATGAAATCTCTATTTAAGGAAGACAGCAATGCGGATATCCGATTTTGGGGCGGTGACTTGATGCAAGCAACTGGCGGTACGATGGTGAAACATTATAGAGAATTGGCCTTCATGGGATTTGTCGAAGTGCTATTCAACTTGAAAACTATCTTAGGCAACATCAAGATTTGCAAAAAAGACATTCTGGAATTTAAACCTGATGTAATTATATTTATTGACTATCCCGGGTTTAATATGCGAATTGCCAAATGGGCAAAACAACTCGGCATGCGAACGCATTACTACATTTCGCCGCAAATATGGGCTTGGAAAGAGAATAGGATTACAGACATCAAACGCGATATCGATAAAATGTATGTTATTCTGCCTTTCGAAAAACAATTCTATGAGGACAAACACAATTTCCCGGTAGAATTTGTGGGCCATCCACTAATTGACGCCATCCACAACCAAGCGATAGTTGACCCGATCGTTTTCAAGGATGAAAATCAATTAAATGAAAAACCCATTATCGCATTACTTCCAGGCAGTCGGAAACAGGAAATCACAAAAATGCTTTCCGTAATGTTGAGCGTCGTGGATGATTTCCCTGAATATCAATTCGTGATTGCGGGAGCCCCAAGCCAGGAATATTCTTTCTATGAAAAGTTCATTTCTGACGGGAACATAAAATTCATTTCGAACAAAACCTATGATTTATTGAAAATTGCGACTGCCGCTCTGGTCACCTCAGGAACGGCCACACTGGAAACTGCTCTTTTCAAAGTCCCTGAAGTAGTTTGCTACAAGGGTAGTTGGGCTTCTTACCAAATTGCAAAACGTATTATCACACTAAAATACATTTCACTTGTAAATCTCATCATGGATGAGGAAGTGGTTACTGAATTGATCCAGGAGGATTTCAATACAAAAAATATCCGAAGCCAATTGCAAAAGATATTGGAGCCCAGCTACCGCAAACAGCTTTTGCAGAAATATGATTTGCTCGAAGAAAAGCTCGGTGGATCGGGAGCTAGTGAAAAAACCGCCAAGTTAATAGTTACTGATTTAAAATAACGTTGGAATTTAATTCAACGAAAACGAACCCTATCTTTTGAAACAACTACTGTACATATCGCTTTTGATTGTCTTATTTACTTCCTGTAAACCGTCCTCGGCAATAGTCACTTCTACGGAGAAGTCCCCCGCCAAAAACATCATTAATTTAAGCTCCAGAAAAACGAACAAACTTATTGACGGCATAATAGATTCGGCATCAAAAAATATCGGGATCAAATACAAAACTGCCGGGACAACCACATCCGGCTACGATTGTTCAGGATTAGTATGCTCCACCTTTGGGATGTTCGACATTAAATTACCTAGAACTTCCATTGAACAGTCAAGAACCGGAATCGATTTGGGAAAAAATACTGATGAAGCTAAAAAAGGGGATTTAATCTTTTTCAAGACGAATAACCGATCACAGATAAATCATGTAGGAATAGTGATAGAAGCTAACGACGATGAAATACTATTCATTCATACTTCCACTTCAAAAGGAGTAATTATTTCCTCTACCAAAGAGCCCTACTACCGAAAAACATTTGCTCAGCTAAATCGGATTTTAGAATAAAAAAAAATAAATTTTATTTTGCTAAAAAGCTGTACTTTAGGACTATGAAAGTACTGCAGTTCCCTATAGCCCGAATTACAATTGGTTTTATACTGGGGATACTGGCTGCCTTTTACCTTAAACCCGACCCAACATTTATGTTTGGATTGCTTCTGATCAGTCTCCTTCTTTTGGGGATTATTTATTTGGACCATAAAAACAAATCTGGCAATACCATCTACTTTAATATAGCCACTTATATTGCGTCCCTTTTAATTGGCGCAACTACACAAATTGTCCATACCGATTACTATCAAAAAAGCAATTACATACATGAAAACAGCTTTTTTGAGAAACCACAACTGATCTCAGTTGTTATAAGAGAGAAACTAAAAAGCACTAATTTGAATGACCGTTATATTGCTTTGACCAACAAAATAGGCAGTAAAAAATGTACCGGCCGGATCCTTTTGAATGTCCATAGAGACAGTTTGAATCAAACTTTTGAAACCGGGGTTTCCCTTCGCATGAAAGGAATGGCATTTAAAAACAAACTCCCAAATAACCCGGACCAATTTGATTATGGCGCCTATCTGGAAAAGAAACAAATCTATGCGCAGATCTATTCCGATAAAGAGTCGATCGGTGTTGGCTCCAAATATAAAAAGGACATTTGGTATTATAGTTCAAAAATCAGAACATCAATAATTCATAATCTGCAAAAAAGCAATTTCAACAAGACGGAATTGAACGTCGCCATTGCCTTAATAATGGGTCAGAAACAGGATATTTCTCCTGAAATCATTCAAGACTACCAATATGCGGGAGCGATCCATATTCTCTCTGTTTCCGGCCTTCATATCGGTTTTATTTTGCTGTTCATTACTTTTCTGCTCAAACCCATTCCTAACAACAGAAGGGGTTCAATCATGAAGCTGATTATTATTCTGGGATCGTTATCGTCATTTGCGGTAATCGCAGGTCTAGCGCCATCTGTGATACGCTCGGTCACCATGTTTTCGTTTGTGGCAATTGGATACCATTTAAGGCGAAGCGTCAACATCTACCATACCATCCTGGTTTCTGTTTTCCTGATTTTGCTTTTCCAGCCTTCGTTTCTGTTTGACGTCGGATTTCAGCTGAGTTACATGGCTTTGTTTTTTATAATTTGGTTCCAACCGCTTCTTGCCTCCCTCTGGTCGCCAAAAACAAAAGCCTTTTCATACATTTGGGGAATCCTCACCGTTTCATTCGCTGCCCAAATTGGAACTCTGCCGTTGAGCATTTATTATTTCCACCAGTTCCCGGGCCTCTTCTTCATAACAAATTTAGCCGTCATACCAATATTGAGTTTCGTCATGATTCTTGGAGTATTGGTTATGGTTCTAGCCGCCTTTAACTTTGTCCCTCTTTTTCTGTCTAAACCATTGGAGTGGGGAATCTACCTGCTCAATAAAATAATCAATTCGATAGCTTCCTTTGAAGAGTTTATAATTCGCGACATTCCATTTAACATCTATTTGATGGTCAGTTCCTATTTAGTGATCGTGGCTTCTATTATTTGGTTCAAAAAACCAAGCTACGGTAATCTCCTCATTGTATTGATTTCTTTCCTGACGATCCAGATTTCTTACATGAAGACCCAATGGGACATTAAAAATCAAAGGGAATGGGTTGTCTTCAACCTGAAAAAAAACACCATGGTGACAGCACGTGATGGGGAAAACGTCATTCTCTATACACACGATAACACCCTAAAAGAAGTCAAGAGCAATGGCGTGCTGAATTCTTATTTGGTTGCCAATTTCAGCACATTGAAAAGCGAAGAGAAACTTAAAAATATTGCTTATTTCAACGGGAATAAGATTCTCATTTTGGACAGTCTGGGACATTATCCAAAAGACTTGCGACCGGATATTATTCTAATTACGCAATCGCCAAAAATAAATATGGAGCGTATGCTGCGAATATTAAAACCAAGAATGGTGGTTGCTGATGCCTCAAATTACAAAACGCTACAAAAATATTGGAAAGCCAGTTGTGAGAAACAAAAAATCCCTTTTCACGCCGTTGCAGAAAAGGGATTTTTTAAACTAAATTGAACTATATTATTTTTTCTTGAGAATTCCATTTGCAACAGCAAGCCAAGCAATAGGTCCGCCAGCCACATAACCGGTATTTCCCAAACCTTCAAAATTTACCTTGCCTTCTATATCAGTCCCGTTAGCGAAATGAATTGTCGGGAATCCTTGGATGCCGAAAGCTTGTTGCAACTCGCCATTTTGTTTTTTTACTTCGGGCGTTTGCGCCACTCTTCTTGGGTAATCCAGTTCGACAAGAATAACATTTGCAGTAGCCCATTTAGCAAATTCCGGTGTCAACAACACTTCTTTTTGCAAACGGATACACCATCCACACCAATCACTACCGGTGAAAAATAACAACAATGGTTTATGCTCTTTATTTCCTAAAGAAATTGCCTCTTTAACATCGGTATGCCAAGTCAGTTCTTGTGACTGCGCCGTAACCATGCCAAAAAACAATACAAATAGTAAAAGTGTCTTTTTCATATTTCCTTATTTTAATAATGCAATAACAAATATAATGCTAAATTTTTACTTAACACCGTGCATTAACTTTTTCATTAATGGGGATAATAGCACCATTATTAATCCGGCACCAATAGGCACAACAGTAAAAATAAGGAAGAAAGTAGACAAACTGTATTGAGTTGTTATTGTTTCAATCATTCCCCCCATTGAACCCGCTAATTTATTACCCATACCAATGAATAAATAATAAACTCCAAACATTATTCCGATCCAGGCCGGGGGAACTAATTTACTTACATAAGACAAGCCTACAGGAGAAATACACAACTCTCCTAAAGTATGGAATAAGTAGGCTGCAATTAACCAAAACATGCTCACTCTTATCACTGAATCCGTGTCAATACCCATACTTCCGTACGCCAAAAACCCAAAACCTAAACCTAATAAAGTAAGACCCAAACCAAACTTCATTGGTCCGGAAAGGTTGTATTTGCTTTCCCACCACTTGGAGAAAACAGGCGCAAATACAACAATAAACAAGGAATTCAAGATTCCAAACCATGTTGCAGGCACTTCCGTTCCCACTGCATTAAATTCTCTTCCCACTTTCCAAAGAACGATTCCCCAGATGATAACGAAACTTAAAGATAAAATAAGATTTCCGGTAGAATACTTTTTGAAAGTTTTAGAAAACAATTTAATCAATACATAAGTAATGATCAATAAAGGTACAATTGTCAACAATGTATCTGCAATTTTAAAAAGTGTCGCACTGTTTCCAAACAATTCTCTTTGGGTAAATTTTTCGGCAAAAATGGTCATTGAACCACCTGCCTGCTCAAACGAGGCCCAAAAGAAAACTGTAAAAACAGAAAAGATTAACACCGCTATAATCCTGTCACGAACAATATTTGGCGCTAAATTATCTTTTGCCGCCTTGTCTTTTGATTCTTGTTTAGAAGCTGATGTTGGTTTTAAACCAATCTCTCCAAAGATATTTTGAGTGAAATAAAATTGTAACATTCCGAAGAACATAAAAACCCCCGCTAAACCAAAGCCCCAGCTCCAAGAAATTTTTTCACCAATATATCCACATAGCATTATTCCTAAGAATGCACCTGCATTAACCCCCATATAATAAAGTGAGTATGCACCGTCTTTCTTTTCTGGGTGGCTTTCATAAGCATTTGAAATTATAGAAGTCATATTGGGCTTAAATAATCCATTACCTATTATTAGGCAGCCTATACCAATATATAAAAATAACGGCGTTTCAACAGCCATGGACGCATGTCCAATGGTCATCGCCAATGCCCCTAAAATAACGGCCCATCTGTACCCCAAATACCGATCGGCTAAAAACCCTCCAATAACGGGAGTAAAATAGACAGACATGGTATACGTTCCGTACAAAGCCAAGGCATCTTCGATGCTCCAAGCCCATCCCCCTTTAGCAAGGGAAGAAGTTAAAAATAGTACTAATAAAGCACGCATTCCGTAATAAGAAAATCTTTCCCACATTTCGGTGAAAAACAAAACGAACAATCCTGCCGGATGTCCCAGAACGGTATCTTTAAAAAATTGGTCTGAAGTATTTTGACTCATCAGTTTAGTATATTAGTTAAATAAATATTATTTTTCGTTATCCTCAGCGCCGTGGGTCAGACGCTGTAAAGGTTTTAACAACATCACAAATATGGAACCAATAACAAGCGTAAATATTAATATTCCTAAAAACACTGAATATTCACCCAAATCACTGGCTGATTCGCCAATTATACCAGCTACCTTGTTCCCTAATCCGGTTGCCGCAAAATAAACCCCCATCATCAATGAGGCGTATTTTACCGGAGATAATTTTGTTATGAAAGACAAGGCCACAGGTGAGATACAAAGTTCCCCTATAGTATGAAACAAGTAAGCCATAACTAACCAGATCATACTTGAAGATCCTGATTTTTCAAATTGCATAGCTGCGAAAACCATAAACAGAAATCCGAAACCCATGATAATGATACCCATTGCCATTTTAAAAATGGAAGAAGCCTCTTTGTTTTTAAGTTTACGATTTGCCCAAAATCCGGCAACTACGGTTGCAAAAAGAATAATAAAGCCGGCATTCAGGCTTTGAAACATTACCGTTGGGATTTCCCAACCTAAAAGCACCCTATCCGTTTTAGTATCGGTATATAAATTCATCAGACCGCCCGCTTGTTCGAATGCGCCCCAAAATATGATTACCATGATAAAAGAAAGCAATAAAACCACAAAACGATCCTTATCCACTTGTGAATCCAACTCTTTGTAAATCATCATCATTAAAGCCGCAATGATTGTTAAAAATAAAAACAACAATCCGAAAGCCCAGCCTAAGTTATACCATCCAATAATAGATAACACTAACAGAATTCCTGTAAACAATAATTGTTTTTGAGATTTTAGAAGATTCTGAAAAAGAAGACCATATGAACTTTCGTCCACCGTATTGGCTTCCTGAACTTCTAAATTACCAACATGACTTAGAAATTTTTGTCCCCAAACATATACCATAAGCCCTAAAAGCATTGCAATTCCGGCTAAACCAAAACCGGCATGCCATCCCCATTTCATTACGACAAAACCTATAACCATTGTGGCCAATAATGAACCTGTATTTATTCCGATGTAGAAAATACTGAAACCTTTGTCTCTTCGGATATCTCCTTGGGGATATAAGCCTCCAACCATAGTGGAAATATTAGGCTTCAACAACCCCACCCCAAGAATCACTAATCCCAAACCGGTGTAAAACGCCCAAGTTTGGGTAAACACTAAAATCCCATGTCCCATACAAAGAATGATTGCGCCAAACAGCACGGCCCTTTTTTGCCCCAAAAGCTTGTCGGCTATCATCCCTCCCGGAATCGACATTACGTAAACTAACATAGTATACCATCCGTACAACGCCAAAGCCTCTTGGCTGGACCATCCCAGTCCCGGACCTCTTGCATCGCCCATAGTTTCTGTTGTCATATACAAAACCAATAAGGCTCGCATTCCATAATAAGAAAAACGCTCCCACATTTCGGTGAAAAACAATACGAACAATCCGGTAGGATGTCCGAACAAGGTCGATTCTGAATGAGCTTCTGAGGCATTTTTTGACATATCTTGAATTTTGATTAGTATTTTTATTATTTAACTTCCTGCATTAATTTCTAATTAAAGGTAAAACCAAGAGCAGACTGTTTACAGATTTTCCTTGATGAAATTAGTCATTTTATTGTACAACTGTATTCTCGTCATTCCTCCGTAAATCCCGTGATTTTTATCGGGGTAAATCTGTGAATCAAATTGTTTGTTGGCTTGAATCAGCGCTTCCATCATTTGCATCGAATTCTGAACATGTACATTATCATCGCCACTTCCGTGAATCAAAAGGAATTTTCCCTTAAGTCCGTTCACGTAATTGATGGGAGAATTATCGTCATATCCACTTGCATTTTCCTGCGGGGTCTGCATGTATCTTTCCGTATAAATACTGTCATAAAATCTCCAGTTGGTCACCGGAGCTACGGCAATCGCCATTTTGAAAGTATCATTCCCTTTGAAAAGACAGTTTGAAGCCATAAACCCACCGTAAGACCAGCCAAATATACCGATTCTGGATTTATCCACAAACGAATAATTCCCGATCACCTTTGCAGCATCAATTTGATCTTCAACCTCGTATTTCCCCAACTGTAATTGAGTTATTTTCTTGAAATCTGCCCCCTTAAAACCCGTTCCCCTACCATCAACGCAAGCGACAATATAACCTTGTTGGGAAAGCATCATAAACCAATAGTCATTTGTGGAATTCCACTGATTAGCTACCTGTTGTGATCCAGGTCCCGAATACTGATACATAAAAACAGGATATTTTTTTGAAGCGTCAAAATTTTTCGGTTTAATAATCCAGGCATTTAGTTCATGCCCTTTTTCCGTTTTTAAAACAGAAAATTCTTTGGACGGCAAATCATATGGCTTTAGTCTTGCTGCCAAGGCCTCATTGTTCTCAATAACTTGCAGTTGCTTCCCTGTTTTCGCTTCGTTTAAAGTATAGGTCGTCGGTTGTGTTGCGCTTGAGAAGGTATTGATATAATACTGGAAGTTAGGACTAAAAGTGGCATTGTTAGTACCCATTTGTGCGGATAGCGCTTTTTTGTTTTTACCGTTTAACCCTATGCTATAAACTGCTCTATTAACGGATCCGTTTTCGGTAGACTGATAAAAAACAGTGCTTTTTCTCTCGTCAAAACCGTAATAAGAGGTCACTTCCCAATTTCCCCTTGTCACTTGATTTTTCAGTTTTCCGTTTTTGTCGTACAAATAAATGTGATTGAAACCATTCTTCTCACTGGTCCAGATAAAACTATTGTCTTTCAGGAAAGTCAAATTGTCGGTAACATCAACGTACGCTTTGTCTTTTTCGTTCAAAACCACTTTTGATGTCGCTGTTGCCCCATCAATAAACAACAAGTCTAAATTATCTTGATGACGATTCAAAACTTGTGCAGACAACACATTCGCGTCATTTGTCCACTGCATGCGAGCTACATAAAAATCATTATAATTGCCCAAATTCACATCTTTAGTGGCGGTCGCAGCGACATCATAAATATGTAGTGAAACAACGGAATTTTTCTCGCCCGCTTTCGGATATTTGAAAGTTTCAATGGTAGGATATAATTCTTTAGCAAAGATCGACATCGAGAATTCAGGAACTTGGCTTTCGTCAAAACGAATATAAGCCAGTTTCTTGCTGTCGGCGCTCCAGTCAAAAGCCCGCACGAAAGCGAATTCTTCCTCGTAAACCCAGTCCGTAATACCGTTTATGATCGCGTTTTTCTTTCCATCGGTAGTTATTTGAGTTGATTTATTAGTTCCCAAATCATACACATAAAGGTTATTGTCTTTTGCGTAGGCAATCATTTTACCGTCTGGTGAAAACGTAGGCTCTTGTACCTGAAAGTCAAATAAATTAGTTAGTTGCTTGTTTACCGTATTGTATAAATAATAGTCCGCAGTGAAAGAATGACGGAAAATCTGATTTGAGTTGCAAGCCAACAGGATCATTTTTTCGGATCGATCAAAAGTATAACCATCAATCATTGGCAAGCCAGCGTGATCTTTTGTATCTATTATTGTTGACGTTTTTTTGAGAGTCGCGTAATCATACAAATCAATTTGCATGCTTTTCGCCGCTCTGTCAAAATTCAACACAGTGTATTGATTCGAATTCTTCATGGATTGCAATTCGTCCATTCCCTGGGCACGAAAAGTTCCGTTATAAATTTCTTCAACTGAAATTTTTTGCTGCCCAAAAACGGCAAAACACAAAAATAAAAATAAGACCGAAAATTGTTTAGATTTCATACTATTGTTTTATACGTAAAAAAGAGTCCAATTTTAGTGAAAATTTAGCAATTATCTCACTTTTTATGTGTTAAATGTTGAAAACTATATTTAAAAAAGCTACTTAATGAAGATAATATAATGGCCACAAAACCACTAAAAATGTATCTTTGTACCTAATTTTACTATAATCTATTGAAAATGAACAACCCTGTCACTGGCTTTTCAAAATTATCCAAAGAGGAAAAAATTAACTGGATTGCCAAGGAATATTTCTCAACTCCTTCGCAAGCAATCATTCTGCTGAAAAACTACTGGAATTCAGATGAAAAAATTCAAAAGCTACACGATGAATTCATTGAAAACACCATAACCAATTTCTACATTCCCCTTGGAGTAGCGCCTAATTTTCTAATTAACGGAAAATACAGCACGATTCCGATGGCCATCGAGGAAAGTTCTGTCGTTGCCGCGGCCTCCAAATCGGCTAAATTCTGGTCGACCCGAGGCGGATTTAAAGCCAACGTACTGAATACCGAAAAGATCGGTCAAGTGCACTTTATATTTAAAGGCGACATTTCGAAACTCGAACTGTTCTTTGTCCAAGCCAAGGCTAAGTTTTTCGCAGATACGGAAAGCATCACCAAAAACATGCAAAAACGCGGTGGCGGGATTCTCGATATCGTGTTGAAAGACAAGACAAGCCTGTTACCAGATTACTTTCAACTGCATGCCACTTTTGAAACAAAAGACAGCATGGGGGCAAATTTCATCAATTCTTGTTTAGAGCAATTTGCCAAAACACTGAAAGAAGAAGCGCTGGCCTACAGCCTCTTTACTGAAACCGAAAAGAACATTCAGGTGATCATGAGTATTCTTTCTAATTACGTGCCCAATTGCATCGTACGCGCCGAAGTTTCTTGCCCTATAGCAGAATTAGCAGAAAAACATATCACAAACCCGCAGGAGTTTGCGGAGCGATTTGTGCAAGCCGTTCAAATTGCCGAAGTGGAACCTTTTCGCGCGGTAACGCACAACAAGGGCATCATGAACGGTGTTGACGCCGTCGTGTTGGCTACGGGAAATGATTTCCGTGCCGTTGAGGCGGGCATCCATGCCTACGCTGCTAAATCGGGTCAATATTCGAGTTTGTCCCATGCAAAAATCGAAAATGGTATATTTACATTCTGGCTGGAAATCCCCTTGGCGTTGGGAACCGTGGGCGGATTGACTTCCTTACATCCCCTGGTAAAACTATCACTGGAGATGCTAGAAAACCCGTCAGCTAAAGAGCTGATGCAGGTTGTTGCAGTTGCCGGTTTGGCGCAAAATTTCGCAGCCTTACGTTCATTGACCACAACAGGGATACAGGACGGACACATGAAAATGCATTTGAACAACATCCTGAATCAATTTGACGCAAGCGACGACGAACGTGTTTTGATCCGAAAACATTTTAAACAGCATGCGGTTTCCCACAGCGCAGTTGTCGAATTGATCGAAAATCTACGGAAATAATAGGTAGGAGCTATTCCCGCTGTCCGCTAAATCTTTACTTGATTAAAGAAATCAAGCAAAGGATGCCGCTGCCATCGGGGCTAAAAAAAACATACTGCTACAAAATCAGCATCAATGAAAAAAACATTTTACAGCAACGGAAAACTTTTGATTACGGGTGAGTACCTGGTTCTGGACGGCGGTAAAGCATTTGCCTTACCCACGAAATTGGGGCAGAACCTCATTGTTGAAAACGGCGCAAACCAGCAGATATCCTGGACGAGTTATGACGCAGACGGAAGCAAATGGTTTGAAGACACTATCTTATTTTCAGACATTTTGAAAGAAAGAAATTCAGAGAGCGAATCCGTTAAAGCAACATTGATCGCTATTTTACACGAAGCATTTGTATTAAATCCGGATTTCATAACGAAATCAGAAGGATACAGCATTACCACCGAACTCGCATTCCCGAAAAGCTGGGGTTTGGGCACCTCGTCCACTTTGATAAACAACATCGCCCAATGGCTGCAAATTGATGCTTTTACGCTTCTTAAAAACAGTTTTGGGGGAAGTGGCTACGATATTGCCTGCGCCCAAAACAACACTCCTATTTTATATCATTTAGAACAAGGAAAACCTGTTGTTGAAAAAGCGGTTTTTAACCCGCCATTCACTAAAGACATCTATTTTGTATATCTCAATAAAAAACAAAGTAGTAAAGACGCAATTGCGGCATATAACATTGATAAAAAAAACAACCTCAACAGAACGATTGCTTTAAACGACAAAATAACTTTTGAGGTTCTGAAAGCAGCGACCGTAAAGTCCTTTGCTTTTGCGATAGAAGAGCACGAGGCACACTTGAGCAACATTTTGGAAATGAAAACCATAAAAGAATCTTTATTTCCTGATTTTGACGGTGCCATAAAAAGCCTTGGTGCTTGGGGTGGGGATTTCATACTCGTGATCGCCGAAACCGACCCAAGTGCCTATTTTGCGGCAAAAGGATACAGCACCATTATAACCTATGAAGAAATGATATTGCGCAGCTAACCCCGCAAAAAAATAATCATAAAAAAACTCGATACTTGGTATCGAGTTTTTTTTTGAAATAATATTAACTTAATCTTTTTAGTAGTTGAACTGCTTTCTATTGTCTTCAATTTCGGCATTATCTTTTAGGGCCGGCAAAACTCTGTTTACGTCTCCCGCAGCTTGCGCTTTCAATTGCGCAACATAGGCAGCGTGATCTTTCAAAGCTGGCGCTTTCACGACACTACTGTTTTTTACAACATATACTCCCGTGTTTCCTTCAATCGGAGCAGATAGTTTATTTGCAGCTAAAGCAAATGCGGTTCCAACCACCTTTGGTTCTTGACCAACACCAGCTAAAACTGGATTTTGCATCGTCACATCAGTAGCTTGTTGCACTGTTGACCCTACCGATTTCGCAATCGCCTCCAAAGAACTTCCTGACATTTTAGCCTTGATTAATTCCGCTTTTTTCTTGTTTTTAAGAATAGGCTCAACATAAGCTCTCGCTTGACTCATCGGAACTAAGCCTGAATCATCTATATTTTTAACGGTTGCAATGACGTGTCCTAAGTTAGCCACTTCAAATCTCTTAACCGCACCTACTTTAGTGTTGTCTTCAAAAGCCCATCTCACGATTGATCTTTGGTTCCCTAAAGGTCCAAAATTCTCATCCATTGCTTGAACAGTAACTGGCGCTTCAACTTTAAGTCCCATTTCTTTTGCCACTTTCCCGAAATCTTTATCGGCAGCTTCCATTTCAAATTTGGTCGCTTGTGTAAACATCTTATCTGAAGTCGCTTCCGAAGCCTCAATTTTCAGAGCGATAGTCGCTAAACGAATTCCGTCCTGTTTGTCAGTAATTTTGATAATATGAAAACCGAAAGGAGTTTCAACCAATCCTACTTTACCGATACCATTGTTGAATACGAAATCATTGAATGGTTTCACCATCTGATTTTGACCAAAATACCCCAGATCCCCACCTTGTTGTGCTGAAGAATCATCAGAACTTGAAAAAGCCAACATCATGAAACTATCTGGATTTGCTTGAACTTGAGCCAATATAGATTCCGCTTTCGCTTTTGCCTCTTCTTTAGTTCTTTTCTCTTTTTGGTTAGGAACTTGCGCACCTTCATAACTAATCAAGATATGACTTGCTTTCGCGTTAACTCCGGATTTCTTCCCTAAAGACTTTGAAAGCGCGTAATATTTTCCAAATACATAAGGTCCGTAAACTTCACCAGGGGCAAGATTAAACAATTTGTCCGCATCAACTGCAGGCAAATCTTTTTTGGCTATATAGGTAGAATCGTAAGGAACATCTGAATTTGAATTCACGAACTCAATTGTGTTTTTAGCCGATTTAAAACCTGCCAACGTATCGTTCTTGGCTGTCGCTTGATTATAGACAACACTTCCTGACAACAATCTTTCCATTTTCGTTTTAACTTCTGCTTCGTCTTCCTTTGAAGCTTTATCCTCAATCAAAACATATTCCACTTCGCGGCTTTCATCCGCCTTGAATTTCTTTTCGTTTTTCTTCATGTAATCCGTGATCTCAGCATCGGTAACTTTTACGTCACTGTCTTTGATGGTTGAGTACAGTCCCCCAACATAAGCAAAGTTCACTTTGTTGGCTTCCATTTCATATTTCAGTTTCCCTTCACTCTCTGTGGTAAAAAGACTTGATTTAATCAAAGTGTTATAGATTTGAAACTTGGCATTAAGCTCAGCGTCTTTTTCTCTCTCTTGCAAGTATTGTGCTTGTGTAGGGTTTGATTTGAAATATTCCTTGAATTTTGCAACATCAAACATTCCTGCCGCATTCAAAAACATCGGGTTTTTACCAATATTTTGATCTGCTTTCAAAACTTCCATTATGTGCTTCTCACCAACTCTTAAACCTAACTTATCAAATTCAGACGTTAACAAAGCAACGGATACTTCTTGATCCCAAACTCTGTTTGCCGCCGCCGTAGAAGTGATCCCTTGACCGCTTTTTTCAACATTGCCCACTTTGATTCTAAAATCTTCGAATGAAATATCCTTTCCGTTGATACTACCTACATCTTTTGAGGTACTGCTAAAACCACCACTGTTAAATAAATCACCGATGATGAAAGCAAATAAAGCGAATGCAATAACTGCAATCATTAATGCGGAACGTTGTCTAATATTTGATAAAACTGCCATTTTTACTGTTGTTAATTTTATATTCAGTTTGCGAAAATACAATTATATGATTAATAATTATACTAGTAGCGATTTATTTTACAAAAAAAGTATTTTTCTAAAATAAATCACTCTTTTACGGTCATTTTGACCAATTCTATTTTCTTGTTTGTGGCCTCTAAAATCACGAAATGATAGCTCCCTATGGTAATTACCTCTCCTTTTAAAGGTATGTCTTTTGTGAAATCGACGATAAAACCGCCCAAAGTCCCGTAAGAGTCGCTTTCCGGAATATTAAGTTTGTAGGTTTGGTTCAAATATTCCACATCAAATCGAGCCGAAAAAACATAAGTATCATCTCCTAACTCTTTTTCAATCAGTTCCTCATCAGAATCATGCTCATCTTCGATTTCGCCAAACAATTCCTCCACTATGTCTTCAATAGTAACGATACCGGATGTACCGCCGTATTCATCCAGAACCACCGCCACGCTTTTTCGCTTTTTGGTCAGCAGCTTCATAACATCCTTGATATAAATAGTTTCCGGGACAAATTCGACAGAAATAACAACAGACTTGATGTTTTTAGGCTTTTTGAACAAATCATAGGAATGCACGTAACCCACAATGTCGTCCAATGAATTTTCATAGACCACAATCTTGGAATATCCCGTTTCAATAAACAATTCCTTAAGGTCCTCTATCGAATCAAATAAATCAATGGCTACAATTTCAGTTCGTGGACTCATGACATCTCTGGCTTTAACACCTGAAAATTCAAGAGCATTTTGAAACATTTGAATCTCTGAATCTACATCATCGTCGTCTTCCACCGTGCTCATTTGCTCGGTGATATAATTTCCCAATTCTATTTTACTGAAATAAAGCTGTACTTGATCCCCTTCCGTCCTGAAAAATTTCTTTAAAACAAAATCCGAAACCCATATGAAAAAGGAAGATATCAAATAAAACAGGATGTAGAAAATATATGCCGGTATTGCAAAAAACTTAATCAGCGTATTGGCATAAATCTGGAAAAAGACTTTTGGCAAAAACTCCGCAGTAATCAAAACAATCAATGTAGAAAGCACTGTTTGAATAAATAAGTTCAACAGATCCGAAAAATGGTACTGAAACGAATCAATCCAGTTCATCAATAGTCCGCCCATCAAAAACCCATAAACAACCAAAGCAATATTGTTTCCAATAAGCATTGCTGCAATAAATTTAGATGGTTTTTCGGTAAGTTTGGTAAGAATTTTAGAAAGAAAATTATCTTGTTTCTTTTCGATTTCAAGATAAATTTTATTGGAGGAAATAAATGCAATTTCCATTCCTGAAAAAAAAGCGCTTAATATTAAACATAGTATTATAATACTAATTCCCATATATTAGGATTTGCTGTTTCGGTCTTCCATCTTTTTCGCGAATTTCCTTCTAAAGAAAAACATGAAAATTGCCAATCCGCCAATCATAAAACTCAACCATGGTGTCGCTTCGGGATCATTCCACTTTGCCATTCCCTCATAAATAAAGTATAGGGCAAAAATAAGATAAATGTAAGGTGTGAATTTTAAATAACCCATAATGTATTTTTTTATATTTATTCAGCGGAATCGAATTCGCCCATTATTCTTTGTGAATTGATGATCGTAAAATCTTTACTGAAATCGATTCCCTGTCCGTTTGATGACCCTTTCAGATCTGTAAATTTAAACTTTTTTTCAGTAAAAAACCATTCATTCTTCTGATCGTAATACAATTGTTCCGTTTCGAGCGTCTGCCCATTCTGGGAGACGATCTTCACCTTACCTTGCAAATCTATGATATTAGTCAGCTTATAAGACACGGCATAATTTGACGTAACGCGAGTCGTTTTGGCTTTATTATCATATAAAGTAACGTCGATGCCTTTTGGAAATTCCGTGAAAGGGAAATCGACACTGGAGTAATCCAACATTTTTGGACTAACCAAAATTACTTTTATCAAGCCAGAATCCGTGTATTTTAAATTCACCTTGTCTGCATCGCCGCTGGGCACAAACTCCTTGAAGTTTATCTTCTGTACCTCTTTAAAGTTGCTTTCGCAACCAAAAAACATAGTCACAGCAAAAACTGTGACTATGGATACTCTTTTATGTTTTTTTAATAAGATCATACGTCAAGAATGACAAAGTGATAGGTAAATATACTAATCTTAGTCAAATTTTCTTTGTTGAAACCATTTGTCGTTAAGAGAAAAACCTACGCTAATCTTAGCATAATTTTCCTGAACCAAATTCGCATTTGTTGTTCCTCTTTTGCCTATTTCAAAACCTACATTCACGTTGGAATACAACCCTGTAATTGGCAAGCCTAAACCTAAAGTCAGTCCCACATCGTTTATGGATTCAGAATTGACAACCAATCCCGTTTTTTCATATCGCAAACCTCCTCTATAAACAATCCTTTTGGTATAACTCGAAAAGGAGTTGTAGTTTGGAATGTAATACCCCCCAAGACTTACGCTTCCATATTTACCATAACCCACATTATCGGATTCATTATAACTGTTTGCCTGAGCGGCTGTTTTTTGATAAGCAATTTTGCCTCCAAAGAGCCATTTTTTAGCCTCCCCAATACCCGCGCTCAAAGATACTTTACCAGGAAACAACAGATCAACGTTGCTTTTTTGTTCTCCTAAAACATCAACTACGGCCAAATCGAATCCTGCATTGGATATCACTGTAGATATGTTTCTGGTATTTTCAGATTGCAGCGTGTTTTCTATTGTATAATTCAAGCCAGTGTATAGCGATAGTTTTTTGTTAATATTGGTCTGATACATGGCACCAACATTAAAATTAACACCTGACAGAATCGAAGTGTTCATTTCGCGAGTCCCTACTGGAACGTCAGTGATAAACTCTAAGCTAGATGTTTCTACTTTTCCGAAATTATAATGAAAATCAGCACCTATGCTGAGTCCCGGAGTTACTTTATATCCAACACCTAAAAAAACCTTGTTCAACCCACCAGAACCACTATAACGTCTGTTATTTGTATTTAGGTCCTCGGCAAGCGATTCAATCTTGTATCCTACAGAAGAATAAGGGATCAATCCAAAACCAACGCCCCATTTTCCCAAAGGCAATCCTACCGCAAGGTAGTCTAGGGTGGTTCTTTTTGCACTTTCGGTCTTAGTGTCTGATTTTAATTGTACAGTATTTAGAGTACCACCAAGGGTAAAAGTGGTAAGTTTCAAATTTGCAAAACTCGCAGGATTTTCCAAATTAATATGAACACTGTCTTGTTCAACCGCTACTCCGGCCATAGAACGACTTTCAACTGTTCCTTTGAATCTTACATCTCCAATTCCGTAGTAAGAATAAGGGGAGGCGGTTCCCTCCTGGGCAAAGGAAACTAACGACAGAAGTAAACAGGCGCTTACTATAATTTTTTTAATCATTGTTGATTTTATATTGAAATGTTTGATTCAAACTTTCTATAAGAAAATTTGAATTGGCAAATATGGTATTTTTTAATCGTTTAGCCAAAAAATCTGTGTCTCCACCCGTTAAAATTATTATAAAATTTGATGAAAGTCCTTTATATTCATCGATAAAACCATCAATCTCATAGACCAATCCATTAACGATACCGGAATGAATTGACTGGGAAGTTGATGCCCCGACAAAATGCTTTGGATTTTCCAATTCCAACAATGGCAGTTTTGAAGTATAATTGTGCAAGGATTCATATCTCAAACGCAAACCGGGTGAAATGCCCCCTCCAAGATAGACATCGTTTTCATCAATGAAATCGTAAGTCACGCAAGTGCCCACGTCAATGACCAGTCTGTTCTGGTTGGGAAACTGTAATATTGCCCCTGCAGCAAGGACCATACGGTCAATTCCCAAAGTTTGCGGTGTTTCGTATTCATTGACAAAAGGGAATGGGTCCTTATGGGTCACAAAATGTACGATCAGCTCGTCATTAAAAGCCAAAAAGGAATCTTTTTCCACATTTCCGACCGATGCAACAACTAAATGCGTGGTGTTTTTAAATTTTTTTAAAATATTTTCAATGTTTTTTTGAAGATCATTTTTCATGAAAACAAAATGCTCCAAAAGGATATCCCCCTCAAAAACAGCTGCTTTAATTCTAGTATTCCCTACATCGACAGTTAAAATCATAATTCCCATTTTGGTTTCGCGAAGGTACGAATTGATTTTTTTAAAAAAATGTTTTGGATATACTAAAAATCATCCTATATTTGCACCCGCAATAAGCACGGTACCTTAGCTCAGATGGTAGAGCAATGGACTGAAAATCCATGTGTCCCTGGTTCGATCCCTGGAGGTACCACA
>NZ_DATBVQ010000139.1:0-3606 GCF_036515215.1 Flavobacterium sp. | reverse complement strand
TTTAAAGAAAATTTCCTTCCTCTTTTTTCCTTTAATAAACATCGGTTTCCCGTGCTTCACTTACTCAATTTGTTAAAGAACTTATTCGTTGTTGCGGGTGCAAAAGTACCACCTTTATTGTCTAATTCAAGCTTTTTATCGGCCTTTTTTTGCCTTTTTTTTGACTTTGACTTTAAGGCATTGAAAACCCGCCTTTTGAAAGCAAAAGTTTTTTTACCTCCATAAGCGCTGCCGAAGAAAAGGGAGACTTTGCCGAAGCGGTTTGCATATAAATTCTATATTTAAAATCTACATCGACACTTCTGCATTACTGTCTTTATTATATATGATTTCTTTGTTGATCGTACCAAAATAAACTTTTACCACCACCGCCCTAGCCCTGATAGCAGCGGAAATCCTTATATGCCGGGCTTCGGCATATAAGATTGTAGCGTATAGCAGGAAATAGCTCCTAATTATTCTAGTCGAAACGGATGGCTTTGACGGGTGAGATTTTAGTTATTATATAGGAGGGAATTAGCAACACCAGAAAGCAAACGCCAATGGTAAGAAGGTTCAGTAATGCGATATATCCCCAATTAAGATATACGGGCGCCTCATTTACATAATAGTTTTCGGGATTGAGCTTGATTATCCCAAAATGCTGTTGGAGTAATAATATAGCTATTCCAATCAGGTTTCCCCAGAACAATCCGCGAAGAATCAGATAGGAGGCATTGTACAGAAATACTTTGCGAATGCTCCAGTTGTTTGCCCCTAATGCCTTTAATATCCCTATCATCTGGGTTCGCTCCAGAATAAGCACTAACAGCGCCACCACCATGTTGATCGTTGCAACCAATATCATTACAATCAAAATGACTATGATGTTGAAATCGAATAATTGAAGCCACTCAAATATATAACTGTATTTTTCTATTATGGTTTTAGTATCGAGCGTCGAACCCGTTTGCTGATACACCTGATCTCCCACAGGTTTTATCTCATCGAAATCCTTTACGAACACTTCGAAAGCCCCAACTTGATCGGGCTTCCATTTATTAATCCGTTGCATGTGACGAATATCCCCTATAACATAAGTAGCATCAAATTCCTGGAAACCGGAATTAAAAATCCCCACTATTTTAAACCTTCGGATATTGGGTAACTTGTTCTGACTTTCTTTCATGAAGAAGGTATTAAAGGCATCTCCCACTTTTAGTTTTAATCTATTTGCGAGGAATTGGGAAATTAACACATCTTCATTAAGCTTTTTCGAAAAATCAGGCAGTTTCCCTGACACGAGATAGTCCTTTATGTTGTTCCAGTCATAGTCAGCACCAACTCCTTTGAAGATAATCCCCTCAAAAGCAGTCTCTGTTCTTATAATTCCAGCTTTGCTTGCAATGGCCTGAATATGACTTACTCCTTCAACCGATTTGAACTTGGGATAAAAATCCTGATTTTTTGAGATTGGGACTAAGGTTACTTCGGATTGGTTATTGTCATAGTTTGAAATAATAATATGCCCATTAAAAGCAGAAATTTTTTCCCGAATCTTCTGTTGCAAACCAATTCCTGTCGCTACCGAAACAATCATCATGATCATTCCTATGGCTATGGCTGAAATTGCAATTTTTATAATTGGTGCAGATATACTACTTTTATAATCTTTAGCAGTTATTAGTCTTTTGGCTATGAAGTATTCTAAATTCAAGAGTTGAGTTTTGGTTACAATGCAAATATACATAAAGTTTTCAGCCAAGAATCGCTCCATTTTTCACTTATTAAAATAAAACATGAAGCTTACGTCCCTTTTTTTTACCATTAAGACATTCAGAAAAACAATCTTGATATCATCTTGCCTAGTGCTTGCATTAGCTTCTTGTGGGAGTTCGATCAAGAAAAAAGAAACTGGAGGCGAAAAACGGGACTCCGTAATGGTCAAAACAAATGTTTTACCCGCAATAAATACTGGCGCAGATAATTTTGAAACTTACCTACCTCTGCTCAACGATAAAAAAATTGCGATTGTAACAAATCAATCGGGGCTTTTATCAAACAACACCCATATTGTAGATTTTCTGCTGGAAAAAAATATCGCGATTCAAAAAATATTTGCCCCAGAACATGGTTTTCGTGGTACAGCTGATGCTGGCGAGCATGTCGTTGACGGGAAAGACGCCAAAACTGGACTTCCTATCGTATCGCTATACGGCGACAACAAAAAACCAAAGGCTGGGCAATTAGCAGGAATCGATATTATGGTTTTTGATTTGCAGGACGTAGGCGCACGATTTTACACCTACATCTCCTCTCTTCATTATGTTATGGAAGCATGCGCTGAAAATAACATCCCGCTAATTATCTTGGACAGGCCCAACCCTAACGGAAATGTTGTGGACGGTCCAATTTTGGAAAAGGAATATTCTAGTTTTGTGGGCATGCATCCCATTCCAGTCTTGCATGGCATGACCATCGGTGAGTATGGACAGATGATCAATGGCGAAAAATGGTTGAAAAATGGCGTTCAGTGCAAATTGAAAGTTATTCCCTGCACTAATTACAATCACAGAATGAACTATAGCTTACCTGTAAAGCCGTCTCCGAATTTACCAAATGACCAAGCTATAAATCTCTATGCCAGTCTGTGTTTCTTTGAAGGCACCAACGTTAGCGTGGGAAGAGGGACTGAAAAACAATTTCAAATTTACGGATCACCCTATTTACCAAAAAGCGGCTTTAGTTTTATTCCAAAGCCAAATGTAGGTGCCCAAAACCCCATTTATAACGGGGTGGAATGTTTCGGTGAAGACTTATCTGCTATTGCCAAAGTAAAACAATTGGAATTAAAATGGCTGATTAAAGCTTATCAAACAACCAGTGACAAATCAAAATTTTTTAATGTATTTTTCACAAAATTAGCTGGAACTGAAAAACTGCAGACGCAAATAGAAAATGCAGTCCCTGAAGGGGAAATCAGAAAAAGCTGGCAGCAAGGATTAATCGAGTTTAAAAAAATAAGGAGTCAATATTTGATTTATTAATCCTCACCACAACCCACCACAAAGGAGAGGGAGACGAGATCAAATATCTTTAGTCTATGAAGCTGAAAATCTTTTTTATAAAGGCAACTTTTTTTTCATTTCTTCTACAATGTTGTAGGCAGCGGGACAGATAGGAATGTTTTTCAGAGTTAAATCTGTAATTTGCTGAAACTTCTTTCTGTCTGTGTGAGGGAATTCTCTGCATGCTTTTGGGCGCACATCGTAGATCATACATGCATTTTCATTATCGAGAAAAGTACACGGAACACTTTGTAGCACATAATCCTTATCTTCATCAACGCGTAAATACTGTTCGATAAACTGCTGTGGTTTTTGTTTCAAGTATTTTGATACGCGCTCAATATCAGCCGAGGTAAACAATGGCCCTGTTGTTTTGCAACAGTTGGCACATTTTAAACAATCGGTTTTCTTGAATTCCGCATCATGCAAATCCTGCATCACATAATCTAAATTCTTAGGCGTTTTCTTTTTAAGCTTATCGAAATACTTTTTGTTTTCTATATGCTTATCTTTGGCAAGTTTTCCAAGATCGTTTAAGGATGGTTTCAAGCTTAAATTT
>NZ_DATBVQ010000138.1:0-10942 GCF_036515215.1 Flavobacterium sp. | reverse complement strand
CAATTTACAGAACCGGTGTTGAGGTCGAGGCCATGCACGGTGCCTCTATCGTTGCACTGACGATGTATGAC
This sequence comes from Flavobacterium sp., assembly GCF_036515215.1. Taxonomy (GTDB): domain Bacteria; phylum Bacteroidota; class Bacteroidia; order Flavobacteriales; family Flavobacteriaceae; genus Flavobacterium. Next base: position 10,871 of record NZ_DATBVQ010000138.1, on the reverse strand, counting down.
ATGCTGAAACCCATCGACAAAAACGTGGAGATTTCGACCATAAAGTTACTGCATAAAAAAGGTGGGAAATCCGATTACGGGAACAAGGAAGTACAGGATCTTGCCGTGGCGGTTATGGTGTGTTCGGACAGCGTTTCCAGCGGAAAAAAAGAAGATCGCGCGGGAAAAGTGATTTCTAATAAAATCAAGGATTTAGGATTGGAAGTTTCAAATTACATCATCATTCCTGATGAGGTTTTGGATATTCAGAACACGATAAATAAACTGTGTGCCCAAAAAACCGATCTGGTCATCATCACTGGCGGAACCGGATTGTCAAACAGAGACGTCACGCCCGAAGCGGTGATTCCGTTGCTCGATCGCCGCATTCCTGGTATCGAAGAAGCGATTCGGTCCTATGGTCAGGACCGCACCCCTTATGCGATGTTGTCCCGTAGCGTGGTGGGTTTCAAAGGGAATACACTTATTATGGCCTTGCCGGGTTCTACCGCAGGTGCCAGCGAATCTATGGATGCCGTTTTTCCTTCTGTTTTGCATTTGTTCAAAATTCTAAACGGATTCAACCATGGAAAATAATATCCAAATGCAGGACACTCACGGACGTAAGCACAGTTATTTGCGCATTTCAATTACAGAGAATTGTAATTTGAGATGTACCTATTGCATGCCAGCTGAAGGGATTGCGCTTACGCCAAAAGCGCATCTGATGACTGCAGATGAAATTATTACCATTGCCCAGACTTTTGTCAATTTGGGTGTGAACAAAATTAGATTGACGGGCGGCGAACCTTTGGTCAGAAAAGACGCCGCAGACATTATCCAGCGATTAGGAAAACTGGGCGTCGAGCTTACCTTGACAACTAACGGAATCCTGGTGCATGATTTTATTGATACTTTCAAAGAGGCCGGGATAACCACGCTGAATGTAAGTATTGACAGTTTACAAAAAGATAAATTCAACCAAATTACCCGTAGAAATTATTTTGATAAATTTCAGGAGAATATGGAGTTGCTTGACGCCAATGGGTTTCGGCTAAAACTAAATGTGGTGGTGATGAAAGGCTTTAATGACGAGGAAATTATCGATTTTGTCGAATTGACCAAAAATCGCGACATCGAGATTAGGTTTATCGAGTTCATGCCCTTTGATGGCAACCAATGGAAGAAAGACAAACTGGTGTCTTATGCCGAAATCCTTACGCAGCTTAATGATAAATACGCTGCTGAAAATGTAGAGCGCTTGACTGATAAACCCCACGACACCGCCAAAAACCATAAAATAACTTCCTACAAGGGCAGTTTCTCGGTGATTAGTTCCGTGACAAACCCTTTTTGCAGTACATGCAACCGTATTCGCTTGACTGCCGACGGTAAACTAAAAAACTGTCTTTTCTCGAATTCAGAAACAGATTTACTGCAAAGCTTACGCGCAGGAGAATCGATTGAACCACTTATTTTTAAGAACATAAAATCAAAAATGTCGATGCGTGGCGGTATGGACGATGATGCTAAATTCCAAAACCCGGATTTGTTTTCGAAGAATCGGAGTATGATAAAGATTGGGGGATAAAGCTATCTAACGGCTAAGAGCGCAAAGGTTCATTTATACCTGAATGTTCCGGTATCAATTTGATTGGGCGAATTTGCAATTAACCTCGATCCCAATTGTTATGGGAAATTAAATCAGTCCATTGATTTTTTAAAAGCAGAATTTTTTTTTGGGACAGATTGGAAACTAGTGTTCACTACCGGCTAAATAAAAAACAATCCCAGTTTTCGGGCTTGTTTTTAAATGAACTATTGTAAAAAGAGAAGCTCGAAGGCTCTTTTTTGCTTGAACGCTTTTTTATGATTGAAATCATAAATGGTTAATAGTCTAGTTATTAGTTATTTGCATATAAGTTTGCGTTAAATCTCAAAAAAGCAAAGCAGGTAAATTGTCTTTTTCACCGATTGACTGATATTTATCATGTTTTAAGAGGTGTCAACAGATTAATTTTACTTCATTAACAAATAGTTGTTTTATGAGTAGTTTATCGCAATCCCACAAAATATTATTTTTAAACACATTAGCATTTACAATCTGTTTTGCCTGTTGGACTTTAAATGGTGTTTTAGTTACATTTCTTGTCGATAGAGGCGTTTTCAATTGGAGCGTGGTAGAAGTGGGGTGGCTTTTAGGGATTCCTATTTTGTCGGGAGCTATATTCCGTCTTCCCATCGGGATTTTAACGGATAAATTTGGGGGAAAAATTATATTCTCCATTTTATTGTTTCTTTGTTCCATACCGTTGTTTTTGCTTCCTTTTGCAGATACCTTTTGGAGTTTTGCCGTTTTGAGTTTCCTTTTCGGACTAATAGGAACCAGCTTTGCCGTTGGGATTGGTTACACCTCGGTTTGGTATCCGCAAAACTGGCAAGGTAGGGCCTTGGGTATCTTCGGGATGGGAAATGCCGGTGCAGCAATCACTACTTTTATTGCTCCTACCTTATTAAATAATTTTTCTAAAAGCGATCCTATCAACGGCTGGAAAATGCTGCCGGTAACTTACGGAGCGGTGTTGGTAGCTGTTGGAATTCTCTTTATAATATTCGCCAAAAATAAAAAACCGCAAGGAGACACTAAAAATTTAAAAACGTTATTGACTCCATTAAAATCTGCTAGAGTATGGAGATTTGGTGCTTACTACTTCTTGGTATTTGGTTGTTTTGTGGCTTACTCCCAATGGTTGTTACCTAACTTTATGAATGTGTACCACACTTCGCTGGTTATGGGAGGAATGTTTGCCACGATGTTTAGCTTACCTGGAGGGGTTATCAGAGCTTTTGGCGGGTACTTGTCGGATAAATTTGGAGCCAGAAAAGTTATGTACTGGGTGTTAGGTTCCACTATGGTCATCAGTTTTCTGTTGATGTTCCCTAAAATGGAGATTTTCACATCAGGGCCTGGTGTAATGGCTAATGATAGCGGTATTGTAACCAAAGTTACTCCATCGGGATTAGTGCTGAATAATAATGATTATAAGGTTAAACCAAAAGTTGATGTCCCCCTGACGGATTCGTCCATTTTACCGGTTAAAACCTCATGGCAAGAGATTGTTGTAAAAGAAAATCAGGCCGTTAGCAAGAAAGAATTATTAGCCAAAGGAGTTACCCAAATCAAATTTGCAGCCAATATGTGGGTGTATGTTATTTTGGTGGTAATGATCGGAATCTCATGGGGAATCGGTAAAGCGGCGGTGTATAAACACATCCCGGAATACTTCCCGAATGAAGTGGGAGTTGTAGGTGGGATGGTAGGATTGATTGGAGGATTAGGCGGTTTTTTTGGGCCTATCATATTTAGCTACCTATTAAATTTCACTGGACTTTGGACGAGTTCCTGGCTGTTTATATTTGTCATTTCAAGCGCTTGTTTGATTTGGATGCACAAAACCATCATTAAAATCCTTAGAAAGAAAACCCCTGGATTTACGAGAGATATCGAACATATTAACCATTAAAGGAGACGCGAAAAAGTCTTAATGTCGAAAGTCATAAAGCACATTCTGCCAAATTAGTTTTAAATTTAAAAATAATAATTTTATGTCAGTAAATATTAAAGATTGGAACGTTGAAGACCAAGGTTTTTGGGAATCTACAGGAAAAAAGATCGCAAATAGGAATCTATGGAGTTCTATTCCTGCATTATTACTCGCATTCTCTGTATGGATTATGTGGGGAGTACTTATAAAGTACATGAAAGATTTTGGTTTCAATTTCGGAATGACCCACGGACTAGTTGCCGGATCTGACGAATATATAAATGCTTTGAAAGAAGTAAATAACCTGTATTATACTTTGCCGGCAATTGCAGGGTTAGCTGGGGCAACTTTACGATTGCCTAACTCTTTTTTAATATCATTAGGAGGAGGGAGAAATGTAGTTTTTATAACAACCGCCTTGTTACTTATTCCAGCAATAGGAACAGGAATAGCATTGTCGGACGTTAATTCACCATATATGTTTTTTGCAATTATGGCTTTATTGTCTGGACTTGGTGGAGGTAATTTCTCTTCGTCAATGAGTAATATATCTTTCTTTTTTCCAAAAAAAGCGCAAGGATATGCATTGGGAATGAATGCAGGACTTGGTAATTTAGGAGTTGCAGTTATGCAAAAAACGATTCCTTTTATAGTAACATTCTCTTTATTTGGTGGTACTGCTGGTGCAATTGCAACTGCAAAAGGCGCTCCTTTTGAAGGAATGCAAAATGCAGCATGGATTTGGGTTCCACTTATTGTATTAGCTTCTTTAGCGGCATTTTTTGGGATGAACAATGTATCTACAGGAACTCCGAGCATGCCTGACACGGCTAAAGGAGTTTCAAAAACATTGTATATGATACTGTTAGGCTTGGTAGCGGCTGGTATTGGTGCTTTCATGTTAATTGGTATTCCTTGGGATTCTTTTGGAATGAAAGATGCTGCGATGTGGATTGTTCTTCCTATGGTAATAGTTATAACCGTTTTATTAATGAAATATGGAACTACAGGTGATATAAAAGAGAATCTTAATAAACAATTTTCTATCCTTGGTGACAAGCACAATTGGATAATGACGATTATCTATACCATGACTTTCGGTTCTTTCATTGGGTTTTCTATGGTGTTCCCAAAATTAGCGCAAGATATATTTGTGTATTCAAATCCATTAGATCCAGAATGGGTAAATCCTAATGCACCTAACATTATGCTTTGGGCATTCTTAGGGCCAATGTTTGGGGCTTTGGTTAGACCAATAGGAGGAATTCTTGCTGATAAAGTTAATAGTGGTGCTAAAATTACAATGTGGAGTACTATTTTTCAAATTATAGCTGCATTGACCGTTGCCTATTATGTTGTGCAAGCAAGGGGTTCTGAAACTCCAGAATCGTATTGGTGGCCATTTTTCGGGGCATTTATGGTTCTATTTTTAACAACTGGTATTGGGAACGGGTCGACTTTTAGAAGTATTCCTTACATTTTCAGTAAAGAAAAAGCAGGGCCAGTATTAGGTTGGACGGCTGCAATTGCTGCTTATGGAGCGTTTATTATTCCTAATGTATTTGGACAGCAAGTAACAGCAGGAACGCCTGAGTATGCATTATACGGTTTTGCAGTTTATTATTTCCTTTGCTTAATTCTGAACTGGTGGTATTACCAAGGGCCTAAAAGAGAAGTGGATAATCCGTAAGTGGATTTATAGGTTTTTTATTAGGAAAGAGGGCGCTGCGCCCACAAGCATGGGGCAATTTCCAATGTTTGCAATGATGCTCTTCTTCACAGGTATTGGTAATGTGGGTGCGCTTGGACAGTATCCTATTATCTTTTCTGAGAATCAGCGTCAGGCAGCTCGGGTTATTAGGTGGACAGCGGCAATTGAGGCATTCGGACCATTTATTTTTGCGTCTTTAATTGGAAATAGCATTACCGCTACTGGTGGTGCGACACAATTTTTAGTTGGCTTGATTCTTTTTACTATATTAGCTACAGGGATCAATCGGTGGTTTAAAGGCTTTGAAAATCAAGCTCGCTTTCGTTTTAAAATAAAAATTCTTTTATATACCTACAAGGTTTTCGGGCCTTGTAGGTTTCTTAACGAAATGACATAGTTATATACTTTATTAAATTTTAAAGAAATGAAAAATAGAACTTTTAATACCAAAGCCCTGCTTATAGCCACTGGAATGTCAATATTCTCTGTTGTGTTGGTGTTTTTTGGTTCCAGAAATCTGCAGAATTTTGATGCCGCCTTAATCACTTATTTATTTGGGACGGTATTCGCTTTTTTTGGCATTGTATACCGTTATTCTGTTTGGTTGCAAAGGCCACCCACATGGATTTATTTTAAGAGAGGAATTATGTATTTGGTGACAGGAAAAGTGTTTTCGCATTTTTGGTTTGCTTCCAAAGAAACCATTGAGAATATTGCTTTTCAGAAATTTATTTACCCAAGGGGAAAATACCGATGGGTAGCCCATTTCATGATAGCCGTTGGTTGTACGTCGGCATTTTTAATCACAATTCCTTTGACCTTTGGATGGATTCATTTCACCATGGCTCCGAATAGCATATCGTTGTATGAAGCCCATTTTTTTGGTTTTAAAGTGATGGAGTTTAAACTGGATTCCATCATGGCCTTTTTAACGTTTCATGCGTTAAACTGGTCTTCGTATTTGGTGATTTTGGGTTCGTTGTATTATCTGAGAAGACGTCTGACTAACCCTGGGTTAATAGCTACGCAAACATTTGAAGGGGATTTATTGCCTCTTATTTTGCTGATCGCGGTCTCCGTTACTGGCTTAGGATTGACCTATTCTTACCAGTTTATGAAAGGGTTCGCTTTCGATTTCCTGGCAGTAATTCATGCGGTGACTGTTATTATGTTTTTGATTTGGATCCCTTTTGGGAAATTCTTTCATATCATTCAACGTCCAGCGCAAATTGGTGCCCATATTTATAAGAAAGAGGGGATGAAACAAGGAATGGCGGTTTGCAAACATACGGGAGAAGAGTATGCTACAAATTTGCACATCAATGACCTTAAAACAGTAACTAAAGAACTTGGTTTTGATTTCAGTATGGAGGATGGTGGTTCTCATTTGGATTTGAGTCCTGAAGGAAAAAGATCCCGTTTGGCGCAGGCCCATTTGAAAGCCAGACAGGCCGGCGGAAATCTATTTGGATAATTAAAGAATAATCAGGTTGACAATGATCGTTATCGATGTCAAGATTGAAAATATAGAAAACTACATAACATGGCAAAATTACCTGTTTCAGCAGAAAAAATAATAGAAGATTTTGGTCCGCATCTTAACTATAGCCCGAAAGAAGGCTTTGATGGAAGAGATGAACCAGATGAAGTGGTGAAAACACATTGTTGCTTTTGTGGTATGCAATGCGGAATTCAATTGTTAGTTAAAAGCAATAAAGTGGTCGGTTTTGAGCCATGGATGGAATTTCCTTTTAACGAAGGACGTCTTTGCCCAAAAGGAGTACAACGCTACTTGCAAAACAACCATCCCGACCGTTTGTTAGGCCCTATAAAAAGGGTAGAAGGAAAAGGTTTTGAACCTACTTCTTGGGATGAAGCGATGGATAAAACGGTTTCGGAAATCAAACGCATTCAGGAAAAATACGGGAAAGATGCTTTTTCGATACTTTCAGGCGTTTCATTAACCAATGAAAAAAGTTACCTCATGGGTAAATTTGCTCGAGTGGCCGTAAAAACAAAAAACCTGGATTATAATGGTCGTTTGTGCATGGTAAGTGCGGGTGCGGGGAACAAAAAAGCATTTGGATTAGATCGTGCGTCTAATACTTATTCGGATCTTGAATATGCCGAAGTGATTATTGTGGCTGGTGCCAATATCAGTGAGACGTTCCCAACATTGACGCATTGGATCTGGAAAGCGAGAGATCGCGGAGCGAAACTTATTGTAATCGATCCAAGAATGATTCCGCTCGCAAGAACTGCCGATGTGCATTTGGATGTAAAACCGGGTACCGATTCAGCGCTTTATGGAGCCATGCTGAAATACCTTGTGGATCACGACATGCTCGACCACGATTTTATAGATAATTATACGTCTGGATTTGATGTTAGTTTAGATGCTGTAAAGGATTATACCTTGGAATGGGCTGAAGAAATTACTGGAATCAAGAGAGAAAAAATAAAAGAAGCCGCTGAGTTATGGGGTAAAGCCAAAACCAGTTTCTTGCTTCATGCCCGCGGAATTGAACATCATTCTAAAGGAGTAGATAACGTTTTGGGCTGTATTAACTTGGTTCTGGCGACAGGACGAATTGGAAAACCATATTGCGGATATGGAACCATTACAGGTCAGGGAAATGGTCAGGGAGGAAGAGAACACGGTCACAAATGCGACCAATTGCCTGGAAATAGAGATATCGAGAACCCAGAGCACCGTAAATATATTTCCGGTGTTTGGGGAATTGATGAAAAGGATATGCCCGGAAAAGGACTTACGGCCTATGAAATTATCGAGGCAATTCACAGAGGAGAAATCAAAGGGCTATTGTCTATTTGTTTCAATCCATTAGTGTCGTTGCCCAATAGCAACTACGTTAGAGAAGCCATAGAGAAATTAGAATTTTATGTATGTATCGATTTTTTCCTAAACGAAACTGCTCGCCATGCCGATATCGTTTTGGCGGGTTCTTTACAAGAAGAAGAAGAAGGAACGACAACATCAGCAGAAGGAAGAGTGATCAGAATTCGTCAGGCGGTAACTCCTCCGGGGGATGCCAGGACCGATACTTCTATCATCTTGGAATTGGCGAAACGTTTGGGGCAAGAAGATAAATTCACATATGATACCAGCGAAGCAATTTTTAATGAATTGCGTGTCGCTTCAAAAGGAGGGACTGCAGATTATAACGGAATTACCTATAAGAGAATCGAGGAAAATATGGGGGTGTTTTGGCCATGTCCGACGGAAGATCATCCGGGAACCCCACGTTTATGGGAAGATAAAAAGTTCAAAACGCCCGACGGGAAAGCGCATTTTAATCCGGCACCGTACAAGCTTCCGGGTGAAGTGACCGATGCGGATTATCCTGTGATTTTAACTACAGGTCGTGTTGTATCTCAATATTTAAGCGGAACACAAACACGTAGAATTGGTAAGCTTGTGGATCAGTTTCCGGAGCCATTATTAGAGATTCATCCTAATTTGGCTAAGCAATACGGCATTCAACAAAGAGAGCTGGTTAAAGTTTCTACTCGAAGAGGTGAAGGGGTTTTTCCCGCCAACATAGTAGAAACGATTAGAGAAGATACTGTTTTTATACCTTACCATTGGTCCGGAAAAAAATCGGCAAATCAACTGACACCGGGTACTTTAGACCCGATTTCCAAAATACCGGAATTTAAGGTTTGCGCCTGTCATTTAGAACCGCTCAAAGAAATCGCAGCGCCATCTAAGGAATCTAAGGCTTATGCCAGTGTTTAATCTATAAAAAAGCTAAAATATGAACTATACCAGTTTCAATACAAATGAAGAGTTTTTTGTGGATATGCAACGCTGCATTGGTTGTAAAGCTTGTGAATTGGCTTGCGCTGAATGTGAAACAAACGGGCAGGACTCCATGATTCATGTCAATTACGTCGATCGTGCTTCAACTGTCCAAACTACAGTTCAGGTGTGTATGCATTGTGACGATCCTGTCTGCGCCAGTGTATGCCCGGCAGATGCGATATCAAAAGATGAATTCGGAATCGTTCATACTGCCAATACCGAAAGATGTATCGGTTGTTCAAATTGCGTGATCGCTTGTCCTTTTGGTGTGCCAAAGAAGATCGAAGAGTATGACCTGATGATGAAGTGTACCATGTGTTATGATAGAACTAGCGTAGGGAAAAAACCAATGTGTGCGACCGTTTGCCCAAGTGGGGCGTTATTCTACGGTACAAAAGCAGAAATCGAAGAAATGCGTCCGAACAGTTCAGCTGTAAACACTTTTGTTTTTGGTAAAGAGATTGTAAATACCAAAGTGAATATTATGATGCCAAAAGGCAGCACTGAGTTGATAATATATTAGTCGTGAAAAGTGAATCGTGAAAAGTTAGCAGTACAACTTTAAACATGAAACTTTAAACATGGAACTTTAAACTTTAAAAAATGTCAAAAGAAGATAATTTAAATAAAAACTGGAAAAAAGACTTTCCAATTTTAAAACAAGAGGCCACACAGGTAAGTCGACGTGATTTTGCAAAATTCCTAACGCTTGTTTCAGGAGGATTAATGGTTGGTAGTGGTTTGGTAGCTGCCAAAGCTTATTTACTTCCCAAGGAAGAAGTGGCTGGCGAACATTTTGTTTGTAAGCAAGACGAGGTTCCCGTAGGAGGAACGCGAGCTTTTGTAATCGAAGGAAGTACTATTCCATATATCTTGATTCACCTCGAAAATGGTGACTACAAGGCTTATGAACAAAAATGTACCCACCTGTCTTGTTCGGTTTTCTACAAGCCGGGAACTGGCGTCATTCATTGTCCCTGTCATGAAGGTTCGTTTGACGCAATGACTGGTGATGTAATTGCTGGACCTCCACCAAGGGCTTTACCTAAACTGGAAGTTTTTTTTAAAGACAACGACATTTACGTAAAAGCATCCGAAGAAAAAGTATTGAGTTAGGAATCAGAAATAATTAAATTTCAATTGTTATGAGTAATTTTAGAACAAGCCAGAACAAAGCCAATCCCAACAAGCTAAATAACATTCTTTCGACTCTGATATTCATTTTAATATTAAATGTGACTATTCAGATCTGGTTGCTGTATGCTTCGTTGAACAATGCTTTAGATAATAATAGAGAAATTCTCATTCCCGCATTTATTGCATCCCTGATTTTGTTTTTGATAGGTTTTAGTTGGCTTTATTATTTGCCGAAAGGGAATTATAGAAAGTGATGACATACGTAAAAAAAAAGGAACTTCAATTGAAGTTCCTTTTTTTATATATAATGTTCTTGAAATTATTCTTTCAAACGGCAGGCTTTGCTGTCTCCCATAACTACCACTTCAGTCAACCCTAAGGAAGAAAGGTTCTTCATGGCTTTGTCCCATTTTTTGCCGCTCAATTCAGATTTGATTTTCAGTAAACCAAATTCCATTTGCTTGTCATTGATTTGCAATAAAGCAACGATCAGTTTCTCATCATCTTCAAGTTCCACCTGAACTTGTTTTTTCTCAGGTCTCATTTGCGGGACCAACAACACTTCTTGAATAGAAGAGTTATTGGTCAAGAACATCATCAATAGTTTGTGACTATTTACAGGTAAATTTAAAATGCGTTTATATTATTTGAATAATGAAGCTGATAAGCTTTC
>NZ_DATBVQ010000137.1:0-2936 GCF_036515215.1 Flavobacterium sp. | reverse complement strand
AGGAATTACAACATTTGATGCATACAAATGTCAGTATTGTCCGTTATGAAACTGATTTAGTGACAGCCTTAGAGCAACTTACATTATGGCAATATGAAATAGAATTAATTAAGCGGAATTTCCAAATAAACACTGCCATTTGTGAATTGAACAATATGATTACCATCGGAATACTTATTGTTAAACAGTCCATTAGCAGAACGGAAAACTGTGGTGGTTTTATGAAATATAAATCTTTTGAAATTGAAGAATATTCCAATTGAAAAAGATTTGTTGTTATTTCAGGACAGCACGTAGAATAAAAAAAGCGGCTTGAAATTTCAAGCCGCTTTTTTTTTATTTACGCCGCATCCAATTCTGGAATTTTGATATTTGACAATTCCTCCTTGTAAAAATGCAGCAAGTATTGAATTTTTTCGTTTTCGGCAGAAATAGCTGGTAAAAACAAGGATTGGTAATATCCAATTCCTTCTCCCAAATTATTCTTGAATGAATTCCATTTTTTGACTTGACCAGCTGTTATCTCGGCAGAAACGGTTGCGAGTTCATTCTTTAAATAATCCAGATACATTTTCAATTCCTTAACAAACATGTTTGGACGGTTCGTTTCAGTTAGGACTGAATCGTTTCCATAGATATGTTACACCATTTTTGAGAGTGGCACTTCCTGATCAAAATAAGCCATATTCGGTCCTGGAAAGATAACAACCCCTTGAGCCTGCCCTTTAATTTTAATGTCATTTTCTAGATAGGAAGCATTTGCCAAACCTACACAAAGACAAGATTTTTCGGTGATTTTTTTTTTTGCATTCTCGAAAGTTTCGGCTGAAAGCGTATCTCTTTTTGCGTCTAATTCCTCCAGCTTTACGTCCTGGTATTTTTTAGAAGCGGCGCAAATTCCCTTCGGGCCAAATTCTTTGCTCAACGCCAAAAACTTTTTCGGACAAGAGCTCCCAACATTGCTTTCATGTATCCGTTTTTGCTTGAGCATCTCATTTGTTGTGCCTCTCAGTGTGTTAAAGGGGATTCCCAACGGGGAAATATGACTCAAATACAAATCCTCTTCTTTGGCTTTCGCCAATAATTTTCGTGTGGCCTCATCGACAGAAGTGGCTTCCGGAACCAATAAAAATGGAGTACCCCAACCCACGGAATCAACTTCATAATAGTCCAGTAAGAAGTCATGCTCTTCGGCAGTCCCTACTCCGCCTTGAACAGTAATTTTAATAAAATTATATATTAAAGAAAAGGAGCTTCAATTGAAGCTCCTTTTCTTATACAAATTACCCAAAAAACTACGCAAGTTGTGCCGACTTATTTTCGATACTCTTTTTTTGTATCAAATCTTCAATATTATGTAACGTCACCAAGGAAATTTGAGTCAGGGCTTCCTCCGTAAAAAACGCCTGATGAGCCGTAACCAAAACATTAGGGAAACTCATCAATCGCTGAATGACATCGTCCTTAATTATATCGCCAGATAAATCCTTGAAAAACAGATTTTCTTCCTGTTCGTACACATCAATTCCCAGATACCCCACTTTTTCATCCTTCAAAGCGTCTATAACACTCGAAGTTTCTATTAATCCCCCTCGGCTGGTGTTAATAATCATCACATTTTTTTTCATTACTGAAAGCGTCTCGACATTTATAATATGCTTCGTGTTTTCATTCAACGGACAGTGTAAAGAAATCGTGTCCGATTCTTTAAAGAGGGTATTCAAATCAGTATATACAACACCTATGCGCTCCAACTGTGAATCTATCACCACGTCAAAAGCTAGGACTTTACACCCAAACCCCATTGCAATTTTCGCAAAGGCTTTGCCTATATTTCCTGTACCAATGACACCTATAGTTTTGCCAAACAAGTCAAAACCTAAGAGTCCGTTTAGAGAGAAATTCTGCTCCCGAACTCTATTGTAAGCCTTATGGGTTTTTCTATTCAAAGTCAAAATCATAGCCATTGCGTGCTCCGCAACAGCATGAGGAGAATAAGCGGGAACGCGGCAAATTCGGATATTATGTTTTTTGGCTGCCTCAAGGTCAACATTGTTAAAACCCGCACATCGCAAAGCGATAATTTCAACCTTTTTAGCCGCCAATTCTGCAATAACTGCAGCATTGACACAATCATTCACAAAGACGCAAACAATCGAAGAATTATTTATCAATTGAACGGTCTTCAAATTGAGTTGCATATCAAAAAAATCAAACTGAAAACCAAAATCCTCATTGTACTTTTCAAAAAAAATCTTGTCGTAAGCTTGAGTTGAAAAAAAAGAAATTTTGTGGGCTGTATTGGGTTTTACTGTATTCATAACGAAGAATTGATTCGGTTAAAATGAATAAAGATAGTCTATATAGATTGTTTTCATCAAAGTTTAATACGTTAACTGTTAATTGAAATTTACATAAAAGGCACTACGACTGAAGTCCCTTTTTAGTCATCTAAAACCCATACTCCAATGCAAATCATAAACTCCTATTAAAAAAGTCATGTGCTTTAAAAACTTTTCAAAAAAAATACGGTTTCGCCTGTAATAATATTGAACTTTAGCCACTAATTAAGAAAAACAATAGTGAGCAGCGATTTTTACACCACATTCATTTTGCCCTATTCGGGAATCATCATCAAGATCTGCAGGGCTTATACGAATACCCAAGAGCATTTTGAGGATTACTACCAGGAGGTCTGCCTACAGATTTGGAGAAGCCACGACAGTTTTCAAGAAAAGTCGGAATGGTCATCCTGGGTTTACAGAATATCATTGAATGTATGTTTGACTTTACTGAAGCAAAAAAAGAAACATCATTTTGTTTCTGATTCTTTGCCTGACGAGGCAATTGAGTACAGCCGCTCTTTTCCAGATGAATCACTTAACCAACTTTATCAGGCAATCAGACAGTTATCTGATGTGGACAGGGCGGTCATT
>NZ_DATBVQ010000136.1:0-2743 GCF_036515215.1 Flavobacterium sp. | reverse complement strand
GTTTGCACCACCACGTTTATCAGACCCTCGGAACGTTGAAGCCGATGCCCACGCAGTAGATACCAGTTGGGAAACAGTTAGTCCAGTTTCTAATATTTTTGATTTCAATGTAGCGATATCAGTGTCGTCAATCAGTTCATGTGTAACTGCTGGAATCGGATCTTGCCATATAAGTTGTTCTGCGGGCACTTCCGGACCAAGATAACGTGCTATTGGACCCATATCGCGGTGCGTCAATTTGAACCACGCGCGGGAGAATGCATCAGCAAACTTGTCTGGATTCGCGTGAAAGTATCTTGAAATAGGTTCGTAAATAGGATCCACTCTCAAAGCAAGATCTGCTGTCAGCATAGTTGGTGCATGACTCTTTGATGGATTATGGGCATCCGGGACTGTACCCGCGCCTGCGCCTCCTCTAGGTTTCCACTGATGCGCACCAGCAGGACTCTTCGATAACTCCCATTCAAATTTGAACAAGTTTTCGAAGTAGTTATTACTCCACTTTGTAGGCGTAGTAGTCCAAGCGCCTTCAAGACCGCTGGTAATCGTATCTTCTCCGTTTCCAGTGCCAAAAGTATTTTTCCAGCCAAGACCTTGCTGCTCAATAGGCGCTCCAGCAGGTTCCGGACCCACGTACTTGTTTGGATCGGCAGCACCATGGGTTTTCCCAAAAGTATGACCACCGGCAATTAGCGCAACAGTTTCTTCATCATTCATCGCCATTCGAGCAAAAGTCTCCCGAATGTCACGAGCAGATGCCAATGGATCAGGATTTCCGTTAGGACCCTCAGGATTCACATAAATTAGCCCCATCTGAACGGCTGCTAATGGATTTTGTAATTCGCGGTCCCCAGTATAGCGCTTGTCATCCAACCATTTTCCTTCAGAACCCCAATAAATATCTTCCGCAGGTTCCCATACATCGGCGCGCCCTCCAGCGAAACCGAAAGTCTGGAATCCCATTGACTCAAGAGCGCAGTTACCCGTAAGAATCATCAAGTCAGCCCACGAAATTTTCTTTCCATATTTCTGCTTAATTGGCCATAGCAACAAACGAGCTTTATCTAGGTTTGCATTGTCCGGCCAACTGTTCAGTGGCGCAAATCGTTGGGTACCAAAACCCGCACCGCCACGACCGTCTGCAATTCGATACGTTCCCGCACTATGCCACGCCATACGGATGAAAAATGGTCCATAATGACCATAATCTGCCGGCCACCATTCTTGGGAATTGGTCATTAAATCAAAAAGGTCTTTCTTCACTGCATCCAAATCGAGACTCTTGAACTCTTCGGCATAGTCAAACGTCTCGCCCATCGGATTGGATAGGGAAGAATGTTGACGGAGGATGTTTAATTTTAATTGGTTAGGCCACCAGTCATCGTTTCTTGTTCCAGTTCCAGCACTGCTCTTTTGAGTTGCTCCTGAAAACGGACACTTACTTTCACTGTTTACATTGTAGCTTGTATCATTAGATGATGTGTTCTGATTATTGTTATTTTCCATAATGCGATTGATTTTATTTTTTATACACTTTCAATGCTAATTTAGCCATTTATAGCTATCAATATTATTTTTTTAATAGATAAAAATTATAGTTGTTATTACAATCCAATATGCAATCAATTTACTATGTTCCAAGTATTTTTCCATATTTTAGCCTAGCCAATAAAAGGCATTCAATAAAACAAAACAATAACCTAGAGCTACATTATGTTAGCATTTAACAAAAACTACTTTGGCTTAGCCATTCTATTTTTTTGTATTGAAGTCTTAATTGCTCTTTTTCTCAATGACAGTGTTATAAGACCCTATCTTGGGGATGTTTTGGTAGTCATTTTAATCTATTGTTTTTTAAAATCTTTTCTTCAATTACCCGTTTTGACTGCGGCGATATTTGTTTTAATTTTTTCTTTTGCCATAGAATTTCTTCAATTTTTAAATATTGTTGAAATATTACAATTAGAAAAATCAAAAATTGCGAGAACAGTAATCGGAACTTCATTCTCTTGGATTGATTTACTCACTTATGTTGTTGGAATTGCTATCGTAATAATTGTCGAAAAGTATTGGTTTAAAAAAGAAATAATTCCAGTTTTAAAAACCTCAAAATAATATTCCTAGAATTTATATAATTTTTTTGTCCTCAAATTGTGACTTTTTTACAAAGTGGTAAACTAATCAAGTATCGGAAACATAAATGTAAATTACTAGTAGATAAAAAAGAAACATTTGTAAAATACGCAGTGAAGCTGAAAGTATTGCTCCTCAAACTCCAAGTGGGTCGCTAAATAGCACAAGAAAACATTGCAATAGACCGAAGAATTATTAGAAGAATTACAACAGTGCTTTACAAAAAACTAGTTATTTAATATGGATAACAAACAGGCCTATAAAGAAAAAAGCTACACCGTAAAGATGTAGCTTTTTCAATTCAACTATATTGGTATATATTCTCAAACAAGTAGAAAATATTTTTCACTACTTCGTTTTCACTGGAGGCAAGTCAAATGCAGCTGAATCATGTTCAAAATTATTGCGGTGTGAACCATCACAAAAAGGCTTGTTAGCTGATAATCCACAACGACAAAGACCCAATGCGGTTCTTCCTTCTAATCCATAAACGTTTCCTTCGCTGTCAGTTATTTCGAAATCACCTTCTATTTTGATAGATCCGTTACGATTGATTGTTAGTTTAGTCTTACTCATAATACTATTTATTTTTTTAGAGTTCAAAGATGCA
>NZ_DATBVQ010000135.1:0-20220 GCF_036515215.1 Flavobacterium sp. | reverse complement strand
TGGGCTGGTATTTGCCCCGTAAGAGACAGTCCTACGTTGACCGACTGGACTCTCTGCTGCAGGACCCCAGCCTGATCAACAAGCCGGACAAGGACCTGCTGGGACAGTATTACCAGCTAAAAGCCGCCCTGCAGGACTACCGCGACATCGAGAAAAAAGGCGGCTGGAGCCCCATCGTTTTGCCTCCGAAAACGAAATCCCTGAAACCGGGCGATACCGCGGCCGCAATCCTGAAGATCAGAAACCGTCTTTACCTTACCGGTGACCTGAAAAACGATTCCAAGAAAAACGAGTACGACAGCGAACTGCTGGCCGGGGTTCTGAAATACAAGCAACGGCGCGCCTTTTTGGCCGATCCCGCCTTGCTGCCCAAACACATCAAGGACATGAACGTTCCGGTACACGAGCGCATCAAAACCCTGATGGTTAATATGGAACGTTGCCGCTGGCTGTCGCCGAGTTTGACCAAAAACAAACGCTACATTGTGGTCAATATCCCCTCGTTTACGCTCACCTTTTTTAAGGACAGCCAGCCCGCCCTGATTTCAAAGGTGGTCGTGGGCAAGTCCCTGAACAAGACGGTGGTTTTTAGCGGCCAGATGAGCCAGATTATTTTCAGCCCCTATTGGAACGTGCCGCCCAGCATCTTGCGCAAGGAAATCCTGCCCGCAATTGCCAAGAACCCCAACTACCTGGCGAAACACGACATGGAATGGGTGGGCAACCGCGTGCGGCAGCGTCCCGGGCCGCAAAATGCATTGGGAAAGGTGAAGTTCGTATTCCCGAATTCGCACATCATCTTTATGCATGACACGCCCTCGAAAAGCCTGTTTAACGAGGAGCAAAGGGCTTTCAGTCATGGCTGCATACGGGTCGAGAAACCGAGGGATTTGGCCATCCTGGTATTGGAGGGCGACAAGAACTGGCCGATAGAGAAAATGGATGCCGCGATGAACCGGGAAGTAGAAAAAACCTATAACCTAAAGACGAAAATCCCCGTTTACATAGGCTACTTCACGGCCTGGGTGGATCGCGAGGGGGAGGTTCATTTTTATGACGACATTTACGGGCATGACGCCAGATTGCTGGAAACGCTGCTGACGGATTGACTTTAGTGATAACCCGAAGTTATTTGTATAAAAACAAAATCAAGACCAAACAATTTTCTATAACAATCTGATAGCTTATCCAACGGACATTTTAGCGGATTCTTTCCACAGATAATTAGGTATTGGTTCGTTTAATTCCCATTTAACACTCATTGGTTTTGAACCTTCCGTATCTTTAAAAACTCCTTCTCCAATAAAAACATAACCCATTGTATTTCCTTTTTCATCATTTGCCTTTTCCCTAACAAAAAGTAAAATTTTTTTATTATTCTCAATATGATTTATATACGATAATCCTTTATTTGTTTCCGGACCGTAAGCGTTATGTGATTGCCAGTGAAATAAAGTTTCATTTATTGCATAATCATCATACATTGTTGTTGGAGAAAAATTCTCTTCCGATTTAATTAAATTAATAAAAAGGATTTCTGTGTTTAGTTTTTTGTTTTCTGCTGCTCCTTCCCTATTAGATGATTTTTTTTCAAAAGTACTCAATGCGAAAGCTGCTAATATTTGATCTCTTGTGTAACGAGCATGTAATTTTAAAGGCTGATTATATGGTAAATCAATATCAATTTCCTTAAAACCAATTTTATCAATCAATATTTCTAAAACTTCGATAATTTCCTCAACAAGAGTTTCATTTTCCCCAATTTTAATTATACTTTTTTCTAAAGAATCGAAACCTCCTGCATTTTGCCAAACATCATAATGCAACATTAGCAACATGATTTTTTGATTTTCATCAAAATCACTAATTCTAATATTGAACCCTTGATTGGCAATCTTTAGAATAAAATTAAAATAACTGGTAGAGTTGGTTGACAACCATTTATTACTAATTGCTGAATAGATTTGCTTTTCATTTGTAGTTTCAAAATCATCAATTGCTCCGGCTTTTTGACATAATCGTGACCAACTACCTTTTTTATAAATTGTTTCAATTGAAATATGATTTAATTGAATAAAATTATTTAATGTTAAAGGCAGGCTAGTTTGATGTTGAAAATTTCTAATTTTACTTACTAGTTGATTTACATTTAATGATGTTGCTTTTCTAATGTTTTCAAGAATAGTTTCTTTCGTTCTCTTCTCTAAAACTATGGAACATCCCAACGGCAGATGTGGAAAATCATCTTCAATTTCTTTTTGAACCGAAGTTGTTGTTTTTCCAATTAATGCTCTAAACTTACTTTCAAAATCATATTCAGGTCTTGCATTACCCACAAAATCTAAAACCGTTAAACAATCTTTTCCTTCTGACAAACGTAATCCACGTCCTAATTGTTGAAGAAAAACCGTTAAACTTTCTGTTGGCCTTAAAAACAAAACTGTATCAATTTCAGGAATATCTACACCCTCGTTAAAAATATCAACAACAAATAAATAATTGAATTCTTTTTTCTTGAACTGTTCTCTAATCCCATCTCGTTCCTTTGCATTTTTACTTGTCAAGCAATCAGCTCTTAAACCAGCCAAATTGAATTTTTCAGTCATAAAAATGGCATGTTCCACCGTTACGCAAAATCCAATAGCACGAACATCATTTATATCATTTGTATACTTATCAAGATTGCTAATTATCTCCCCAACTCTAATGTTGTTTTTTGTGTATAAACTAGTCAATTCGCTTGGGGCATATTTACCTTTTTCCCACTTTACATTAGTTAAATCAACATTGTCAGTTATTCCAAAATATTGAAAAGGACTTAATAATTTTTTATTTAATGCTTCTGGAAGTCTAATTTCAGCAGCTATACGATTACAGAAATCTGCCAGTATATCCTCTCCGTCCATTCTTTCAGGAGTTGCGGTTAATCCCAAAAGCACTTTAGGTTTGAAATAGTTAATTATTGGCCTATAAGTTGACGCTGAAATATGATGTACTTCGTCAACTATGATAAAGTCGTAGTATTCGGGAGTTAATTTGATATCCTTTAGTCTATTATTTAAAGTTTGAACAGATGCAAAAACATATTCATTACTATTTGGCTCAATTCCATCAACCCATAAATCGCCAAAATTATTATCTTTTAAAACTCCTTGAAAAGTTGCTTTTGCCTGTTGCAAAATTTCTTTTCTATGAGCTACAAAAAGCAACTTCGATGATCTATTTATATTTTTAAACTTTTTATAATCAAATGCAGAAATGACAGTCTTCCCTGTCCCTGTTGCCGCAACTATTAGGTTTCTATGTCTATTATGAACAGTTCTTTCAACATCTAATTTCTCAAGTATTTCATTCTGATATGGAAAGGGTTTGATATCAAAATAAGATGTTGTAAAAGTATATTCTTTCGAAAACTTACCTTGTTTAAGCGCGTCAACTAATTTCTCGGAATGAATATTTTTGTCAAATAATTCAAAGTCTGAATTTTGCCAATATGCTTCAAATGTTTTTTTGAATTTATCAATAATATGCCCAACTTCTTTTGTTGTCACTTTTAAATTCCATTCTAATCCATCCGTCAACGCTGAACGTGAAAAATTAGAAGAACCTATATATGCAGTATGAAACCCCGTATTTCTATGAAACAAATAAGCTTTTGCATGCAATCTTTCATTACCTGTATTATATGAAATTTTGACCTCCGTGTTTTCTAAAGAAGCTAAAAACTCGACCGCTTTTGCATCTGTTGCGCCAATATATGTAGTTGTGATTACTCTAAGTTTCCCGCCTCTTTCTGTGAATTCCCTGAGTTCTTTTTCAAGAATCCGAATTCCTTTCCATTTAATGAAGGAAACTAATAAATCAATCTTATCTGATGATAAAATCTCTTTCCTTAATTCGCTTTCAAGAGTTGTACCCGAATTTCCACCAGTAAAAAGTTCGCTATGAATCAGTCTCGTGTAGGGAGTAATTTCTTTTAGATGTAAATTCAAATCAGTGAAATGAGCATCAACTCTTGTAAAAACAGCTTTTAGGATTTTACCTTCGGTTGCTATTAATTCACCTTCAAACTCTTCTTTTTTTAATTCTTCTTTTAGGAATAAAATTATCTTGTTGGCAATTTCTATTTGAGTTTCTAATATATCCTCACCTTTGATTAGATTAAAAGCATGTCTAATAGTTTTACTAATGTGCTGAGACAATATATGAGCCGCTTCTGCTTTGTCTATTGCAGTTTTCTTGATTTGAAACGTCTCTTTATCTAATTCGTTTATTTTATAATTGATTAGCTTAGTGACTAATTCTTCATATATACCTTGATTCATATTTCTAGTTTTAGAAATTCTTCAACAATGGGCAAATCTGCTTCTGCCCAATCTAAATTTAACAATTCTGATTTATCTAATAACTTATATTCTTTATGTTCAGTTAAAATAATTTCTCCAGAAATGTATGTCGCAATGAATGGAATTAAATTTATTTTAAAACTTCCATAATCATAAATACTATTTGAAAGTCGCTTTAAAACTTCGATATCAATATTTATTTCCTCTTTAATTTCTCGCTTAATACACTCAATTTCATCCTCATCATCTTCTAATTTACCCCCAGGAAATTCCCATTTTAAAGGCAATTTCATTTTTTCACTCCTTTGAGCAACTAAAATTTTATTTTCAACCTTGATAATTGCACACGTGACTTTTAGCATTTTATTAGATCTATTATTTCATTGTAATTCTCTAACCTGTAGGAAAGGTAGTTCTATTTTACTTTTTCAAGCATACAATTCTAATTTATATTCCCGGTTCTGATAAAAAAACGCCACTCTCTCGAATGGCGTTTTTATGAAAATAAAGTTCTTGTACAATCTGCTGCCCTAGCCCCGGTGGCAGCGACATCCTTTTCCTTCGGCATATTGTGGCCGAGGAAAAGATATAGCGAACAGCGGGATTAGCTCCTAAAACAAATTCAGGACTTTCGCTATTCCGCTTTTGGTAATGTTTTGAATCCCATATTGTATAGGGTGAAGGCCTGGATGTCCACGTTTTCCTGGATGGTGGCCGAAACCGATTTTCCGGCTCCGTGACCCGCCTTGACGTCGATGCGAATCAATGTGGGGTTGTCTCCGCTTTGTTTTTCCTGCAACTCGGCGGCAAACTTGAAACTGTGTGCCGGCACCACTCTGTCGTCGTGATCGCCCGTCGTGACCATGGTCGCGGGATAGCGCGTGCCCGCCTTGACGTTGTGCACCGGAGAATAGCCCTTGATGTATTTGAACATTTCCTCACTGTCCTGCGCGGTTCCGTAATCGTACGCCCAACCCGCTCCCGAGGTGAAGGTGTGGTAACGCAACATGTCCATCACGCCCACTGCCGGCAAAGCGACTTTCATCAAGTCCGGACGTTGCGTCATCGTAGCGCCTACGAGCAGCCCGCCGTTTGAGCCGCCGCGAACGGCAAGGAAATCAGAAGAAGTATATTTTTGGGCAATCAGGTATTCAGCCGCCGCGATGAAATCGTCAAACACATTTTGTTTTTGCATCTTGGTCCCCGCATCGTGCCATTTTTTGCCGTATTCTCCGCCGCCGCGTAAATTAGGCACCGCGTAAACGCCGCCGTTTTCCATCCATACCGCATTGGATATGCTGAAACTTGGCGTCAGGCTCACGTTGAAGCCGCCGTAAGCGTAAAGCATCGTCGGGTTCTTGCCATCGAGTTTGAGCCCTTTTTTGTGGGTGATGATCATCGGGATTTTGGTTCCGTCCTTTGAGGTGTAAAACACCTGCTTGGATTCGTATTCCTCGCTCTTGAAATCCACTTTTGGCTTTTCATACACCGCCGATTTCCCTGATTTGGGTTCCAACGAATATATCGTTCCCGGCGTAGTGTAGTTGGTGAAGGAATAGTAAACCGTTTTGTCTTTATTCTTTCCGCTAAAACCCCCAGCCGTTCCAAGTCCCGGCAATTGGATGTCGCGAACCAGTTGGCCCGAGTAGTCATATTGCTTCACTGCCGAAACGGCATCGATCATATAATTGGCAAAAATAAATCCGCTGCAGGTCGATGGCGACAGGACATTCTCGGTTTCAGGAATCAAGTCTTTCCAGTTTTCCGCTTTTGGGTCGCTGAAGTCAACGGTCACGATGCGTTTGTTGGGCGCGTTCAAGTCGGTCACTATAAAAAGCTTCGTGCCCTGATTATCGATTATATAGTTGTCGCTGTTAAAATTATCGACAACTGTAACAATAGGACTGTTGGGCTTGGTCAGGTCTTTAATGTATAATTCGTTTCCGTAAGTCGAAGTCGAAGCGGTGATGACCAAATAATGATCGTCTTCGGTCACGCTTCCGCCCACGTATCTTCTTTTTTGGTCTGCGCCAAAGATCACTTTGTCCTCCTTCTGCGAAGTTCCCAGTTTGTGGTAATACAGTTTGTGTTGGTCCGTTTTGGCCGACAGTTCGCTTCCTTTTGGTTTGTCATAACTGGAATAATAGAAACCTTCGTTCCCTCTCCAAGACAGGCCGCTGAATTTAACGTCGATTATGGTGTCTTCCAGCACCTTGTTTGACAAGGCGTCCATCAGGATCACTTTTCTCCAGTCGCTTCCGCCTTCGGAAATCGCATAGGCCACTTTAGAGCCGTCTTTGGAAAAATCAACTCCGCCAAGGGAAGTGGTTCCATCCTTAGAAAACGTATTGGGATCCAGAAAAACGGTTTCTTTTCCCGCCTTGTCTTTTCTGTATAGTACGGACTGGTTTTGTAGGCCGTCATTTTTGAAGTAATAGGTAAAATCACCCTCTATAAACGGAGCGCTTATTTTTTCGTAGTTCCACAATTTTTCCAGGCGGTTCTTCAATTCGTCGCGAAATGGAATCTGCTCTAGATAACCATAAGTCACTTTATTTTGTGCTGTTACCCAAGCCGCTGTCTCGGCAGAACGATCGTCCTCGAGCCAACGATAAGGGTCATTTACTTTAGTGCCAAAATACACGTCAACCGTTTCCCCTTTTTGGGTTTCGGGGTATTTCAGTGGGTTTTTATTTTGTCCAAAAGATGCCATTGTAGGGATTACCGCCATTATCAGAATTAGTTTTTTCATTAAAAATAAGTATTGGTTAGTACAAAAATAAGGAATTTGGTCATTAAAGAGTGAGTCGTAATACATTACTATTTGTTACGCTACCGTTGGCACTAACAGTGAAAAAAATTAAACATATAAGTCATGTAAGTTTTTTTGTTTAGCTGAAAAGTAATTCGCGAAGAGTACAACAAATAGAAATAAACCACATAGAAGCTTTTAAAAAAAGAAAGCTTAAAACGGTGACTACACTTATATGACTTATATGGTAAAAAAATTATAAATCAAAATTGACTCCCAGTACAATGTTTCTTCCTATGTTAGGAATCCCGTCATTTTTAAGACGAGAAAGGTGAGCGATATATCTTTTGTCAAAAAGGTTATTTCCATTCAAATTAACATCAAAAACTGTTTTTCCTAATTTTACCGTTCCGCCCAAACCTAGATTTATTAATGTATATCCGTTAGATTTGGTTTCAAACCCACTTACATTGTTTTGGTTAAATGTGCTACTCACATTAAAGGTCGCAAATCCATCTTCAAGCCAATTCTTGATTTTAAACTCTCCCTTAAAGGTATTATTCCAATTATTAGCAGGAATTAAAGGCAAATAATCCCCATCTTGCTTCTTGCCCGTGACCGTTTCAAAACTGCTTTCATAATGCAACCAATCTAACGGATGTGGATGAAAATGCATACCAATTTCACCTCCATACAATTTAGCATTATCTTGAATATAATTGAAAACATCGTTATTATCTAACACTGTTCCTGCAGGCGAAGTATAAATATAATTGTTGATGTGGTTGTAAAACCCATTAACAAAAAACTCAAAATGATCGGTTTTGTATTCCAAGTTCAAATCCGTTTGTACGTTTTGCTCGGTTTTCAAATCTCCATTCCCTATTTCATATCGATTGGTTCCTTCATGCACTCCATTAGAAGTAAGCTCGGCTAAATTTGGCGCTCTAAATCCGGAAGCCAGATTCAATCTAAAAGTCAAATCAGCGGCAAGGTTTGTTTTGTAACCTACCGAGGCATTAAAACTATCAAACGATCTATCAATTGGTTTAAAATAACCTTCCTCCCCTACATTACCATGCTCATCAGTAGTTACTTGCCTATTGTCAAAACGCAAACCCGCCTGTAATACATTGGTTTTCCATTCGTAATTAACCGTTCCAAAAACACCAAAATCATTTGTAATTGCATCAGGAATTAAATATTCGTCTCCTAAATTCGTATTCGTCTGATACATTCCTTGTATCCCTACAATCGATTCCAGTTTACCCATTTTTGGAAAATGGTATTTGGCATCATAGTTAAAAGTTTTCAGTTTCATCTGCAAACCGGCAATATCACTGTCTTCAAACTCAGAACGATCATTAGCGACATATCCTAAATCAATATCCAGTTTTGAATTTTTCAAATAGATTATAGAGTTCAAACTCAACAAATGATTAAAA
This sequence comes from Flavobacterium sp., assembly GCF_036515215.1. GTDB lineage: Bacteria > Bacteroidota > Bacteroidia > Flavobacteriales > Flavobacteriaceae > Flavobacterium. The sequence continues at coordinate 11,677 of NZ_DATBVQ010000135.1, read as the reverse complement.
ACCCCTTGTCTGGGAAAACCCGTGTTTTTACTCGAAGATTGCGCTGCTATGCCGTCCTCTGGAATTCCTAAATCCAGTTTGTTGTAGTTGTATCGAAAAACAGTAGAAAAACTAAAATTACTATAGCCAATTCCGGTCTTGAAATCGGTTTCATTATATCTCGTATTGGTTACACGATCACCTCCAGAAATTCTATAATCAGAATGGGTATTATAACTTCCGCGAGCCAGGAATTTCCAGTTTTCAGTGGATGTTTTCAGCCCTAGAGAGGAGTTACTCCCAAGAGTATTGGAGAATAGTTTTTGACTAAAATTAGCTTTAAATGTATTGGCATCAGCAAATTTTTCAGGATTGAAATACAAAACCCCGCCCAGTGCATCCGAGCCATACAATAAAGAGGCTGGTCCTTTGATGACTTCTACACTTTCTACTCCGGAATCATTGAGTCCCAAACCATGTTCGTCTCCAAACTGTTGGTTTTCTAAGCGTACACCTTGAGAATATACTAAAACACGATTCCCGCTCAAACCGCGAATGACAGGTTTACCAATTGAAGTTCCCGTTGAGACTTGAGAAACACCAGGAATAGTCGCCAAACCTTCTATCAAAGTGGCCGTTCCTTTTTGCTGCAAGGATTTGATGCTTTCGTGTTCCACTTTCATCACGTTTTGCGATTGAATTTTATTGAAAGCCGTGGAAACGATTACCTCATCCATTTGGAATATAGTCTCTTCAAGGATTACATCTAGGGTATTTTCTTTTTGCAGTTTCTCTATGGTTTTATTCTGATTCGAAAAGCCCACAAATACGAAACTTACTTTTAAGCTCCTATTTGGAAGATTCGCCAGAATATACTTTCCGTTTTCGTCCGTTGTGGTTCCTTGATGCAATTCCGGAGCGTAAACTGACACACCTTTAAGGGGCTGGTTCGCTGTATTGGTTACCGTTCCTGACAACGTGTTTTGCGCCTGCAGCATAGCCGAAAACCCCAATATTAGGGTAATTATTATTTTTTTCATTGAAAATGATTGTATTGTATGTCTCCCCGGCGCTCCAAAGAAAATGGCGCCGAAAATGAGATTATTTAGTAAATAAAATAGAAATTATTGCCGCTAAAAAATTAGCGGAAGCTGAAATAAATTCAACTCAAACTTTTTACGGGAGGGCCACGATGGGCATACAGGCTTCCCGAAAATGAAATAACGGCATCTGCTGTCGCAAATGAACAAGAAAATACTTCGAAGTTTGAGTTCAGTTTGTAGGCGAACTCGACTGGTGAAACATAGGACCCAAATGTGAAATGGCAAACTTTGCAATCCTCAAAATTGTGGTGCTGATGTGTTATTTCAGGATTGCTGCCATTGTATTTGTGGTGGCATTCCGATTGCGAAAACTGTTTTACAAAATGATCATATGCATGAACTGACTGCAACAGTATTGAGAACAATACGGTTACTGCCAAAGAAAGACTAATTAGGAGTTGCTTCTTTTTCATGCGCCACAAATGTAAGAAAACCTCAAAAAGAAAACCATCTGTTTTAACAATTTGTTAAAACAGATGGTTTTAAAGCAGCATATCAAGTTGGTTAAACCAATTTTGAAGCTACAAGATATTCCGCGATTTGCACCGTGTTTGTCGCAGCACCTTTCCTTAAGTTGTCAGCAACAATCCACATGTTCAACGTATTGGCTTGGCTTTCATCGCGGCGAATTCTGCCCACAAAAACATCATCTTTGCCTTGTGCATACATCGGCATTGGGTAAGTATAGGTGTCATTGTTGTCCTGCACAACCACCCCATCCGTATGGTGCAATATGTTTTGAATGTCTGAAACCTCAAAGTCATTGATGAATTCTACATTTACTGCCTCGCTATGTCCTCCAACGATTGGCACACGAACGGCCGTTGCAGTAACGGCAATTGTTCTATCGCCAAGGATTTTTTGGGTCTCACGAACCAGTTTCATTTCTTCCTTGGTGTATCCATTTTCTTCAAAGGAATCACATTGCGGAATCGCATTTCTGTGAATCGGGTATTTGTAAGCCATTTCACCTTTAACGCCGGCATATTCGTTTTCTAATTGTTGTACCGCCTTAACACCAGTTCCGGTGATGGATTGGTATGTGGAAACAATAACGCGTTTGATATTGTATTTTTTATGCAAAGGAGCCAAAACCAATACCATTTGAATGGTAGAGCAGTTTGGGTTCGCGATGATTTTATCTGCTGCGGTCAATTCGCCGGCATTGATTTCAGGAACCACTAATTTTTTGGTTGGATCCATTCTCCAGGCCGATGAATTATCGATAACGGTAGTTCCAGCAGCAGCAAATTTTGGGGCCCACTCCAATGAAGTTTCTCCGCCTGCAGAAAACAAAGCGATATCTGCCTTCATGTCGACAGCGGTTTGCATGCCAACCACCTTATATTTTTTTCCTTTAAATTCTATTTCTTTACCAACTGATCTCTCTGAAGCTACGGGGATCAATTCCGTTACAGGGAAATTTCTTTCCGCCAATACTTTTAACATTACTTCGCCAACCATTCCGGTTGCACCTACAACTGCTATTCTCATAGTATATTTTTATATTGAAAACTTATTTCGAAGTACAAAAGTAAGTAATATTCAAATCAAAACAAGAGCGTTCACAAAAAACAACAAAATGTTACAAATAAAACAATTTGTGAATTCCAGACGGTTTTCAATGAAATGAGTTGCCAATTCCAAGTCCAAAAAAAGAAAAACCGCCTCAATTAAGAAGCGGTTTAGTTAGAATATATAGTATAGCGGTATTATTTTTTTAATAGATCCCTGATTTGCGTAAGCAACTCTTCTTGAGTTGGTCCTGCTGGAGCGGCAGCCGCAACTTCTTCTTTCTTTTTCATTTTTTCGGCGGCTCTCAGTACTACGAAAACAAAAAATGCGATTATAACAAAATTGATTGTCGCTTGCACCAGATTCCCGTATGTGATAACAGCGGCACCTGCTTCTTGGGCAGCCGCTAGATCAACATAACTGTTTCCATCGAGGGAGATGAACTTTTGTGTAAAATCAATTCCTCCGGTTAGTAAACCTACAACAGGCATAATCACGTCGTTGACGACAGAAGTCACAATTTTACCAAATGCACCACCAATTATAACGGCAGTTGCTAAACTCAATACGTCACCTTTCATTAAAGATGCCTTAAAATCGCTGAAAAATCCCATAAATATCTTTTTAAATTACACTTTTGAAAAACTAAATTAATAAATTTTCAACAAAATTCTTCATTTCTCTTACAATTTACCTAGATTATCGATAGAAAACACGTTTTACCCGCTGCGAAATGCTTGTCAGTATTTCATACGGAATTGTGTTCAGTTTTTTGGCGATATAGGAAACTGTTGGGCTTTCGCCAAAAATAATTACGGAATCGCCCTCCGTGCAATCAATATCAGTAACATCGACCATCAGCATATCCATGCAGATGCTGCCCAGGATCTTTGCTTTTTTATCCTTAATAGTGACAAACCCGACTCCATTTCCCCAGGCTCTCGAAATCCCGTCGGCATAGCCAATCGGGATTGTCGCAACTTTTGTCGTTTTTTCGGCCATGAACTTTCGGCCATAGCCCACACTCTCTCCTGCGGATATGGTCCTGATCTGGGAAATGACAGATTTCAAGGTGCCTACATTCTCTAAATATTTTTGTTCCGAAGGGTCATTCGACACACCATAGAGTCCTATCCCCAGTCGAACCATATCAAATTGTGCATCGGGGAAATTACTGATTCCCGAGGTGTTCAAAATATGGCGGATAGGTTTTACTCCCAATTCGGCTACTATTTTTGACGACAGCTTATCGAAAAGCTCAATCTGTGAAACGGTGAAATCATGGTGCTTTACATCATCACTTGTTGCCAGATGGGATAAGATGCTTTTAATCTCCACCGTGTCATTTCCTTTTAGGGTAGCAATCAGTTCGTCAATCGTGTCTTCTTCAAAACCCAAACGATGCATCCCGGTATCCAGTTTGACATGAACGGGAAAGTGTTTCAGGTTTTTGTGTTTTGCGATTTTCAAAAAAGCGTGCAAGCCTTTCAAGCAATAGATTTCCGGTTCCAATTGATGCTGGATGATTGCCGAAAAACTGGTATTCTCCGGATTAAGGACCATGATAGGCAAATGGATGCCCCCATTTTTTAGTGAAATTCCCTCATCGGCGAAAGCCACTCCTAGATAATCCACTTTGTGGTGCTCTAGTAATTTGGCGATTTCAAGCCCGCCATTCCCGTAGCCAAATGCCTTCACCATCACCATGATTTTGACGTTCGGTTTCAGTTTTGATTTGAAAAAATTCAAGTTATAACTAATGGCATTCAAGTTGATTTCAAGAACCGTTTCATGCGTTTTTTCTTCCAATAAATAGACGATTTCCTCAAATTGAAAGGAGCGCGCCCCTTTGATCAAAATGGTCTCATTGGCAAATTCCAAATTTTCAAAATTCGAAATGAATTCCGCGGTGGTTTTGAATGTGATGCAGTTGGCAAATTTATCCTTAAATTCGGAGATGGTTTCCCCTATCCCAATTACGCGGCTGATATTGTTCGAAACGATTAATTGGGCAACTTTCGAATACAGCTCCTCGTTGGACAAACCGCTCTGAAAAATATCAGACAGAATCACCGTTTTATTTTGGAATTGTTTTTGGCTTTCCAAAAAATCAAGCGCTATTTTTAAAGACTGAAAGTCGGAACTATAACTATCATCGATAATGCTGCAATTATTGATTCCCGTTTTGACTTTCAAGCGCATTTCAACAGGAAACAGCAATAGCATTCTGGACTGAATGGTCGCACTGTCATACTTCAAATACAACAGCAACATTAAACAGGAAACGGCATTTTCTATCGACGCCTTGTCCTGAAACGGAATAGTTAATTCATATAAATTTCCGTTGTATTTGTAGTGAAGCGTAGTGCTCCGGTTTGCAGTCTCTTTTTTAAAAACCAATACATCGGCCTGTTCCTGATCGAAACTCCAGCTAAATGTTTTTGTTTGCGGCGACATGCATTTGTCGACAAGTTTGTTTTTTTGATAAATAATCACTTCCGAATCCTTAAAAAGAAGCAGTTTTTCCTTTATTTTTTGTTCCAAACTCTCGAATCCTTCGTCATGTGAAGAACCAATGTTCGTCAGGATTCCAATGGTGGGTTTAATGACCGTTTCCAGCTTTTGCATTTCGGTAACCGTCGAGATTCCCGCTTCAAAAATTCCAAGATTGTGCTTTTCATTGATGGCAATAACGGAAAGCGGCACTCCTACCTGAGAATTGTAGCTTTTCGGGCTTCTGATCACATTAAAATCGGGACTCAGCAAGAAGTTAAGCCATTCCTTGACGATCGTCTTGCCGTTACTTCCCGTCAAACCAATCACCGGAAAATTGAAAAGGCTACGATAGTAGGCCGCAAATTGCTGCAACGCATCCAGCGTATTTTCCACTACAATAAAATTTGCTTTTCCTTGGCATTCCTCGGGAATGAAATTCACCACGAAATTCTGCACGCCAATCTCAATTAAATCAATTATAAAAGCATGGGCATCATTATTGGGTCCAACCAAGGCAAAAAACAAGGTGTGGGAACTGTTTTGCAATGAACGGCTGTCGATTGAAACCATGTCCACTTCTGTTTCGGGAGTATTGCCGATCCATTTGGCGTTTAGAACTGGGATGATATTTTTTAGTGATATGCTCATTTATTTGGAATGCGAAAGACGCTAATTTGTTATAAGGATTAAAGAACAGCTTCGGAATTTTATCGTTTTCAAAAAAAACCTGAAACTTTCTCAAAAATAACACTTCTTTTTAAAATGCGAGCATTACAAACATAGAATTTCAGGACTGACTCAAGTCGCACGCAGTTGCAAATGAACGCTCATTTGATTTCCAATAAAAAATGAAGAAGGCAATTAAGCTACTCTTTTTTCCATATTCCTTATCTTTGTTTAGCTAACCAACCAATAAAATTTTGAAAAAATTACTCCCCATATTTTCATATGTTTTTCATCCCGTATTTATTCCGGCCTATGCCACCTTATATTATCTTTTTTTGAATACTTCCAATTTTGGAAATCAAGAAAAATATTTCGTTTTATTCCAGGTTGCAATTATTACGATACTGATTCCGATACTGTTTTTTTTCATATTGCGTTATTCGGGAAAAATAGGGTCAATTATGGCTCCGGTAGTGTCTGAGCGGAAATTTCCTTTGGTGATCCAATGCTTTTTAATTATTCTTTTGGTACGCAATAGCATTACGGTGGAAAGGTATACGGAGTTGCATTTTTTCCTCTTGGGGGCACTATTCAGTACGCTGATAGCGCTACTGCTGTTGTTCGTCAAAACAAAGGCAAGCTTGCATATGATGGGGATAAGTGCATTGACTTTATTCGTTTTCGGCCTGACTTTGCATTATCAAACCCAAAACATTGCTTTAATCGTTTTCTTAATACTGATGAATGGCTTCGTGGCTTCGTCGCGCTTGGTAATGAAAGCCCATACCAGCAAAGAGTTAATCATTGGCATACTATTGGGCAGCCTACCGCAAATACCACTAATGTTCCTATGGCTATAAGATATAAAAGATAATTCCAATATTGAGAGCTTTCATATCTATGCTTTCATCTTCGATTTTTGCCGACTTAAAAAGCGAGTTCAAACCATAATGAGCATATACGTTTATCGTGTTATATCCCGCTGAAATATATAGCCCATAAAGGAACTTATTAAAATCCTTGTTATTCACAACAACTATCTTGTTGTCGGCATCCGAATAAAGCGATTTGTTGTACAGCAAATAACTGAATTTAAGACCGCCATAAATTCGCCAAAACTTATAACTTTCATAAGTTGACGTTCGCCACCTGAATTCGATCGGCACATCGACCAACAATTGCGTAAACTTGTTTTTGTTATACACCACTTTAGAGTCAATAATAGAATAAACTGGCATTTGATCAGATTCCGATATGAGGAGATTCTGATTGTAATTGTTATAGGAAAAACCAACGCCTGAAGCTATCGCAATCGTTCTGTCATCATTTATGGGCATATCCCTCAGAAAGCCTGCCGATAGTCCGACAGAAAACTTATTTTGGGACAAACCAGCCGGTTTCTGTTGCAATGCATTATAGGTGAATCCAAAATAGAATTGGTCTTCCCTGTATAGGGAATCAATTTTTACTTTTGTAGTTTCCTTAGTTAGTACAGGCTCTTCTTGGGAAAAAACATTACAAAACGACATTAACAGAAAACAACTAAAGAATAATCGCATATTTTTATTTTTGACTGATGATTGCTCCATGTTATCTTGAATATTTTTTTTTAGATCCGCTCTTTATTTTACTGCTGTACAAATATAGGATTTTGGCGGCTTCCTTTTGTCGAAACCAATCTAAAAACGTTTTTCAACCTGAAAACTGGCATTTAGGGCATACAACCATCAAAAAACCCCCACTAATTTGTAGTGGGGGTTTTAGTTTTCAGTAGAGAGAAAGGGATTCGAACCCTCGATATGTTGCCATATACACGCTTTCCAGGCGTGCGCCTTCAGCCACTCGGCCACCTCTCTATTTTTATTTGAGGATGCAAAGAACACTAAAAAAAGTGACTTACAAAAGCAAAAAGCGATATTATATCATTTCTCCTCGTAAAGATGTTTCAAAAATCCTTTTGAACTCGTTAGGATCAGTGTTTTGGCCCAACAAATACATCAATTTCGTTATGGCAGCCTCGGTGGTTATGTCTTTGCCGGAGATTACGCCTATTTCTTTCATCCTGGTGCTGGTTTCATATTGCCCCATATTTACGCTTCCTGCCGAACATTGCGTTACGTTAATGATATGCAAGCCTTTGCTTATGGCTTTAACCAATAAGGATATAAACCAATCTTCTGTAGGAGCATTGCCGGAACCATAGGTTTCCAGTACAATTCCCTTTAAATTGCGGATATCGAGAATTGCGGATAAAACGGTTTCACTCATTCCGGGAAACATTTTAACGATAACCACATTATTATCTAAATTTTCATGAACGACCAATTCTTTGCCATGCTGTTTTGGCAACAACAGTTCGCGTCTTATCTTTAGATTGACTCCGGACTCAACCAGCTCAGGATAATTAGGCGAAGTGAACGCATTAAAATGCTCCGCATTTATTTTGGTCGTTCTGTTGCCTCTGTACAATTTATATTCAAAATACAGGCAAACTTCGCTAATGACCGCCTGACCATTTTCCCTTAGGGAGGCAATTTGAATGGCGGTGATCAGGTTTTCTTTGGCATCAGTACGCAAATCTCCAATTGGCAACTGAGAACCGGTGAACACAACCGGTTTAGACAAATTCTCCAGCATAAAACTCAATGCGGAAGCGGAATAAGACATGGTATCTGAACCGTGAAGTACCACAAACCCATCAAAAGCCATATAATTTTCTTCGATAATCAACGCTATTTTAGCCCATTCTTGAGGATTCATATTTGAAGAATCAATGGGCTCCTCAAATGAAATGGTCTCAATCTCGCAATCCAGCTGCTTCAACTCGGGAATCCTGTTCAGTAACTTACTGAAATTAAACGCCTTTAGCGCACCGGTTTCGAAATCCTTGCGCATACCAATGGTTCCACCGGTATAGAGTAAAAGAATTTTAGCTTTTGAGTTCATTATGGTATTTTAATTTATTGACCACAGGATTGGCATACATTGCCAATAGTCCTTGGAGCGCAATAGGATTTTCCGCATCTATTCGCATTTCTAATCTACGCTCGAAAAGTGATTTTTCGTCCTCAGTATATAAATGGGAATACGTATTGCTATTATTCAAAATATCATAGGCGATATAATTCGTAGGCCAAAGTTTATAATTGCTCAATATGGAATCATCAATTACTTGAGCCAAAGCCAATATTTGCTTGTTAGGTTTGTCAAATTCCTCTTTGATTTTATCAATTTCCTTGTCCAACACATCACCTATGTGCATGTGTATTCTTTTCTTTTGCCCCATAACACCGCTCAGAAGGGTCATGAAATCTTCATTCTTCTCCTTGATGTATATCTCATTATTGGCTTCGGCAAGTAATTGCGGGATTTTTAGAACATCGGTAGGATCGTATTCGTACGAAATAGAAACCGGTACTACTTTTATTTTTTTGAAATAATCCATCAGATTCATTTCATCAGAAGCCATTCCCACCATTTTTAAAACACCGGGATTTGTGGCGTCATTCCCGTCTTTGGTTCTTCCTTCGCGTTGCGCGATCCAAACGGATCGGCTTTCCTCTAACAGCAAGTGACGGATATACTCGGACAATATTTTTGAACTTTCCAACATCTCCCTTGGCGTCAAGCCTCTTTGAACCAGAAAATTTCGATTCATTTTGGCCAGTACGTTCAGAAAATCTTTTTTAACCAAATTATCCCCAATTGCTGATGCAGTCATCACCAAACCATGCTCAAATAAAGCTGTGTTCAACAAGGTCGTATCCAAAAGGATATCCCGGTGATTGGATATAAATAAATAGGACTTTCCCTTTTCTAACTTTTCGAAACCGGAAGTCGTCAATCCATCAGAGCTTTTTTCGATGATTTTGCGAATGGAATGATAGATAAAATTACATTGAAAATCACGTATGGAATGTGTTTTTTTGAGCTGCTCTTTCCAAACGGAGTCTTCCACATCCGGAAAAGTAAAATTCATCAATGCCTTCATCATAGGATGATTAATCACTTTCAATATGGCATCGTTTATTTCGGAATCATAAAATGGCCGAATAGCGTCAAATTTTTGCATTTTTAGTAATTTAAGGTGCGCAAATGAACAAAAAAAATATTAAATTATAACCTATTCCTTATTAAATACCGAAAATTGCCTTAGAATTTTCGGTCGTAATCGCTGCAATATCCTTGGCCGAAAGGCCATAAATCTGCGACAGCTTATCCAGTACGTTAATCAAGTAACTACTCTCATTTCTTTTGCCTCGAAACGGAATCGGAGCAAGATAAGGGGAATCCGTTTCTAAAACGATGTGCTTCAAATCAATCTGTTTCAAAAACTGGTCGATTTTTCCGTTTTTGAAGGTAACTACACCCCCAATTCCTAATTTCATATTATAGGAAATCGCTCGTAAAGCCTGTTCGTAGGTTCCGGTAAAACAGTGAAACACCCCAAACAAATCAGCCGATTTTTCCTCCTCCAAAATCTCAAATATTTCATCAAAAGCTTCCCGGCAATGAATCACAATTGGCAATTTATATTTTTTGGCTAACTGGATCTGTTTCCTGAATGCCGTTTGTTGTTCCTTCAAATGCGTTTTGTCCCAATACAAATCGACACCTATCTCGCCAATGGCATAGAATTTCCTTTTGGCCAACTCCTCTTCCACATATTGCAACTCTTGGAGATAATTTTCCTTTACATAAGTAGGGTGTAATCCCATCATCAGGAAAACATTGTCAGGATAATTTTTTTCCAAATCATACATGGCCTTAGTACAGGAAGAATCTATTGCAGGAATAAAAAAACGAGATACACCCGCTTGGATGGCCCTTTGTATCATTTCATCACGATCCTGATCGAATTCCTGCGAATATAAATGGGTGTGCGTATCTGTAATTGTCATTGTTTTGAATTAAAGAAGCAAAGTTACCATTTTGAATTGTTGTTTTTTAGATTCTTGCCAATTTAGATTACTTTTGATTTTCAGCTTTGAACTATGAAAAATCTCCACGATATCCTCAAAAAGGAAAAATACAAGAAAATTAAATTCAAGATCACCAAGACACAGCACCTTTTGATAAAAGCAAAAATCAACGGGGTGACCGGCAACTTCATCTTGGACACGGGTGCATCAAACAGTTGCGTAGGCTTTGAAAGCGTTACCTTATTCCAACTGGAAGCAGAAGATTCCAAAACCAAAGCGTCTGGAGCGGGCGCGACCGGAATGCAAACACAAACGGCCTCTAACAATACGCTACAATTGGGTTTATGGAAAGATATCGAATTCAATTTGGTGATTTTCGATCTGTCACATGTAAATGATGCATTGATACAACATAAATCAAAACCGGTACATGGCATAATTGGCGCCGATGTATTGATGAAGGGAAAAGCAATTGTAGATTACTACAACCATTATTTGTATTTACTTAAATAAGAGAATGGACTTAACTCATAAACAAAGAGCGCATCGGGTTACCGATGCGCTCTTTCCAACTACTACAAACTCAAAATAAACTTATTCTTTTACCATTTTAGAAGCTGACAGTTTTCCGTCAATCTCCGTTTTAACTATATAAACCCCTTTTTGCAAGCTAGTGGTCTGTATAGTTGCCGAAGTAGTATTTGGACTTGTCGTCAAAACTTCTTGACCTAAAATATTGTAAACGGATACTTTTTCAATAGTACCATTTGCTTCAATTGTCAGGTTATTTCTAATGGGATTAGGATACATTTTCACATTTGATGTTTCGAACTTCGTTGTCCCTAAAGAAGTTCCTTTATACAAGTAAATGTTATCAACATAAACGACACCTAAATTTGATGAAATTATAAACTGTGCTAAATCATTTCTTATACCGCTAGTCCAGCTACTTAAAGGCATGTCTAGTGAAATCCATGTCCCTGGATTAGGATTAGG